>NZ_JBHXTQ010000041.1:0-72493 GCF_042677305.1 Kitasatospora sp. NPDC127121
CCACGAGGTCGGCGCGGGCCTGGGCGTCGTTCCAGGCGATGCGGGGCTTGCCCGGGTCGGCGTAGTCGTGTGCGGTGCAGTGGCGGGTGGCGACCGCGTCGGCGCCGGGGACCTCGCGGATCACCGCACGCACGGCGGCGATCAGCTGGGTCACGGTGTCCTGGGTGGCGACCGCGTCGTCCAGCACGGTCGAATCCAGCGCCCGGCGGTGCTTGCCCTTGAGGGCCCCGGTCGCCTTCACCACCTCCCGCACGGCCTCGAACACGCGGTTCGGTTGGGCGGAGCGGGCCAGGCGGCGGCGGAAGTAGGCCAGGAGTGAGGAATCGAACGCGGTGTCGTGCAGGCCGAGTCCGCACGCTGCCTTCCACCGCAGGTCGCAGCGCAGTTCCTGGACCGTCTCGAAGTCCGATAGCCCGTGCAGGGCCTGAAGAGTGATCGCGGCTGCCAGGATCTGGGGCGGCATGCTCGGGCGGCCGTTCGCCGACGGGTACATGTCCGTGAACATCACCGCAGGAAACAGCCGGCCGCGATGCTCGGCCAGGAACGCGAACACACTCCCTGCCGGAATCAGGTCCCGGCAGGTCTCCCAGACATCCGGCCCGACAGTCTCTCCGGACCATTCCCCCATCGCCACAACACGAGTCTGGCCCCGCCGCTCACGCGGCGGGGCCAGAACCCAACATCTTCATCAGCCTTCTAGACCAGCGGCGTGTGGCTCGGGGGTTGGAGGCGTACGGGGAGGGTCTTCAGGTGCCAGTTGAGCGGGTTGGTGCCGCGTTGCAGGTGCTCCGGGTCGACGGCGAGTTGCAGGTCGGGTACCCGGTTGAACAGGGCGGCCAGGGCGACGGCGGTCTCCTCCTGGGCGAGGTGCGCGCCCAGGCAGCGGTGTGCGCCGTGCCCGAAGCCGAGGTGGGGCTCCTTGCTGTGGCGGGTGCGGCCGAGGTCGAGGCGGTCGGAGTCGGCGAAGGCGGCAGGGTCGCGGTTGGCCGCGGACACGATCGGGAGGACGGCTTCTCCGGCGCACACCGGGGTGGCGCCGACGGTGGTGTCGCGGGTGGCGTAGCGGGGCAGCGCGCGCACGACGGGTCCGCAGTAGCGCATGAGTTCGTCGACGGCGTGCGGCATGAGGGCGGGGTCCGCGCGCAGCAGGGCGAGCTGGTCGGGGTGGGCGAGGAGCGCTTCGGTGCTGTTGGCGATGAGGTTGACGGTGGTGATGTGCCCGGCGACGACCAGGTTGGTGATGAGTGAGACGAGCTCGTCGGTGCTCAGG
The DNA here is from genome assembly GCF_042677305.1 of Kitasatospora sp. NPDC127121. Taxonomy (NCBI): domain Bacteria; kingdom Bacillati; phylum Actinomycetota; class Actinomycetes; order Kitasatosporales; family Streptomycetaceae; genus Kitasatospora; species Kitasatospora sp. NPDC127121. The sequence continues at coordinate 1,271 of NZ_JBHXTQ010000041.1, forward strand.
CGGTCGTCGTGGTGGGGCGCGAGCAGTTCGGAGATGAGGTCGTCGCCGGGGTCGGCGGTGTGGAGGCCGATGAGGAGGTGGGCGTCGGCGACCATGCCGGCGAGCGCGTCGCCCAGTTCCTCCCCGCAGGTGCCGGCGGCCAGGGTGGCGCTGCGGCTCCGCCAGCGGTCGCGGTCGGCTTCGGGGACGGCGATGAGTTCGCAGATGACGGTGATGGGCAGCGGTCGGGCGAAGTGTTCGATCAGGTCGACGACGCCGTCCTCGGCGTGGTCCGGCAGGCGGTCGAGCAGGTCGGCGGCGATGGCTTCGATCCGGGGGCGCAGCGCGGCCACGCGGCGCGGGGAGAACGCGGCGGTGACCAGGCCGCGCAGACGGCGGTGGTCGGAGCCGTCCGAGTCGAAGATCCCGGCGCGCAGGTACTTCTCGTGGCCCGCGTACATGCCGCGGGCCTGCCAGGTCTGTTCGGTGCGGTGGGCCACCTTCGCGCCGGGTACGGTCGCGGCGTCGATGGTGAAGTCGGGATCGCTCATGATCGTGCGGATGTCGTCGTGGCGGGTGGCCACCCACATGGGATCGACGCCTGGTACGCGGCCCCGCACCAGGTGCTCGCGTTCGCGGATGTGCGCGTAGGAGGTGAACGGATCGCGGACCAGCTCCTGGTCGGCCAGGTCCAGTGGTTCGTCGCCGGTCTCGGTGGTGGCCTGGCCTTGCGTCGTCATGGTGAGGCGCTCCCTACGGGTGGTCGTTCCGTGACGGCATCATGGCGGCCGGACCGCGCCCCACCTGTCGTCGTCGGCACCAATCCACCCGAACGAACGTATTCGCCCTCGACCCCGGAGACGAGGACGGCCGTCCTCCGGGGCCGCCGCCGTCTCGCTATAGAACGATCAGGCCCTCTTCACCATTCCGAGCCATCTTGCGAGCCTCACCGAGTTTGGCCAGCAGCCCACGGTGGAAGTCCGACCATCAGATCCTGACCATCGGCCCGTTCGGAGCAATTCTCCGATCGCACTCGAATCATTCCGGTGGCGACCATGGTGGACGAGAGCGATAATAAGATAAGCGAGATGGGGTGGTGGCACGCCGTACCGCCCATCCCGCTGTCCAACCGGGCAAAGAGCCCGAGAAGGTGCGCCTCACCCCCCTGCGCAATAGCGCCGACCATTGGGGAGTAGTGCCATGTTCCACAACCACTCACCGCTTCGTCTCTCGGTCGTGGCCATCGCCACAATAACGCTCCTGTCGATTGGTAATTCTTCCAGTTTGGCGCATGTGGTCACTTACCGTGGCCCGATTCACGAACAGGTCACCCTTGCTGCCGTGAATTTTTCGCCGAAAACGGCGGAGCAGATCAAGAGGGCCGTGACGGCAAACGACTCGGGCTCCACGCATGACATGTCCGAGGCGCATTGCGACAATGCCGACTACCTGCCCTCCAAGTACTACGGGAACAAGGTCTACCCCCGAACCAGAAAACAGGCCACCGAAAATCTGCAGGCGTGCGCACAATTCGCGTTCACCCAGTTCAAAAATGCGGTGAAAGCCGCAGACGGCCTCGTCGACGGCAGCGGAAAGCCCTATCAGGACCAGGTTCGAACCAAGGAATGCAAGTATGACCTGGGGACCGGCGGACAGAAGAAGTGTGTCGTTCTGGAGGGGCTCGGCCGCTGGTGGCACGTGGTCGAGGACTTCTATGCGCACAGCAACTACGCCGACAAGGCAGCTCCCGGCCAATCTCTCGGATTCGACAACGTACCCGGCCTCGCCCTGAAGGCGCCAGCGCCGTTCTTCAATATGAAGGAATTCTACGCACACGGGAATGAGCTGGCCGATCTCGACCAGTTCGGCAAGATGGTGCCAGACGAACTGACCACCGGCTGCTTCCACAACGAGTCCGACGCGCAGCACAAACAGAAAGACAACAACGACTGCGTAAGGCATAGCGATCATCCGGGAGTGGCCCCGCGCGTCACCCATCAGGATGACTGCACCGATTCGTACTGTGGCAACGGCATAGGTCTTTCCAAGGACGACACGTGGAGGCGGCGCTCGATGGTGGAATTCGCGTCCGGAACAACGAACTATGATCAGGTTATCGGTCAAGTCACGGATGAAGTTCGCCAACAGTGGGGGTACTTCAAACAGGTTCTGGCCACCGAGTACGGATCCATGCGAGCGGATGCCATGATCAAAGCAATCACGAACGACTTCTCGTGAGGTCTGGTCTCTGCATGGCCCGCTGCTGATCGGTATCGTCGACCAGCAGCGGGCCGGCGCCTGACCGGGGATAGCCCAGCGGATACGGCACCGAGATGCGCCTCGCCCTGTGGTCGGAGTCGCGCTGCAGAGCCGACCCGGCCCTTTCTTGTTGACTTCCGAGGAGCGAGGACGGGTTTGGTTCCCATAGCCAGAAACGTAGATCCGTTTCAGGAATTTCTCCTACAAAGTCCCCGTAGCGCCGCCAGCCACCGAGTCGGCGCCTCCGGCACCACCAACTGGAACAGCTCCCACAACTCGTCCGGGACGAGGCGCTCCACGATCGTGACACCTGCAGCCTGCTCAGCCACCCAAATGAGATGTCCTCTAAGGTGGCGGTCGTGGAACGGGTGCTGATCGCGGGGATCTCAGGGGCCGGCAAGACGACGATGGCCGGGCGGCTGGCCGAGCGGCTCGGTCTGCCGCGGTACGAGCTGGACGCCCTGCACCACGGCCCGAACTGGACTCCGCGCCCGGAGTTCCGCTCCGACGTCGAGGCGTTCGCGAGCACCTCGCGCTGGGTCGTCGAGGACCAGTACACCCGGCTGCTCGGTGACCTGCTGACTGCTCGGGCCGACACCTACGTCTGGCTCGACCTGCCCCGGGCCACCGTCATGTACCGCGTCCTGCGCCGCTCGTTCGCCCGCGCGCTCAGCCGCCGCGAACTCTGGAACGGCAACCGCGAGCGCTTCCGCGACTGGCTCGACCCGGAACACCCGATCCGCTGGGCCTGGGCCAGGCACTCCGCCCACCGCCGGCGCACGCTGGACCGGCTCGCGGCCCACCCCGAGCTGACGCTGGTCCACCTGACTTCGGCGCGCGCGGCGCGCAGTTGGCTGCGGGCGGTAGGCGGCCCGGCACCGGCCCCTGTCAGGGCCCGGGCCCTGGAGTGAACTGCGCGGACGCCCGGTCGTCGTCCAGGGGCACGGCCGGTGTCCGTTCGGGTCGGTGTCAGCCGCGCCCGGCGGTGGATGAACGGACGTGGAGTTCCCACGCGTGGGTCCGTACCACGCCCGGGTCCGCCGCGCCCGACAGCAGGTCGCTGAGCAGGGCGGCGCATTCGCGGCCGTACTCCGCCGCGCGCAGGTCCACCGCCGTCACCTGCGGGCTCGACCCGCGTGCCGCGGCGCCGTCGACGCAGGCGGCCACCAGCACCTCGGATCCGGCCCGCAGGCCTGCCCGGGCCACGGCTGCGAGCACGCCGGGCACCGCGCCGTCGGGGGCGCAGACCACGGCGTCCAGGCCCGGGGTGCCGGCGAGCAGGTCCGTGGTGGCGGCCTCGGCCTCGGTCGGCGTGGCCGCGAACGGGACCGTCCGCACGGCGACCTCGACGCCGTGGCGCCCGGTCCAGTCGGCGGCGGCGGCCCGCAGGGCGGCCGCCCAGTCGGATCCCGGGCCGGGGGCCAGCAGCGCCGGGCGGCGTGCCCCGCGCTGCGCGAGGTGGTCCAGCAGGGCGGCGAGCGAGGTGGCGTTGTCGCACACCACCGACCCGCTGGGCGCGGCCCCGCCGCCGAGGTAGCGCTCCCCGGTGACCACGGGTACGCCGGCGGCCAGCAGGCCGGGCACGGCCGGGTCGTCGACCTCGGGATCGATGACCATCAGTCCGTCGACCCGGGCGGCCAGCCCGCCCTCCGCCGCCTTCCCGGGGGCCAGCAGCACCACGTCGAGGCCGTCCTCACGGGCCCGCTCGACGGCGCCGAACGCCAGCTTCATGTAGTAGTCGAGGCGGGTCGCCGTGCGCGGCAGGTACAGGCCCACCGCCCCGGTGCTGGAGCGGCGCAGGCTGCGCGCCGCCGAGTTCGGCCGGTAGCCGAGCTCTCGGGCCGCGGCCTGGACGCGTTCGCGCGTCGCCTCGGCCACCCGGCCGGATCCGAGGAGGGCATCGGAGGCGGTGCTCTTGGACACCCCGGCCGCCCGGGCCACGTCGAACAGGGTCACGGATCGGCTGGTCACAGCCCGGAAGTCTAGACGCAGTACCGGGAGCCACCCGTCGTCCGGGCGCCTGCGGTGCTGCTCGCACCCCCTTGCCGGAACGTTCCGGCACAGCTTAGGGTCACCCGTGCCGGAACGTTCCGGCACGGCTTCGGCCGCTGCTCCCGACACCATCACCCGAGACGACCCGAGGACCCGCCATGCGCCTGATCACCGCCCTGAACCCGCCCGCGTCCCCGGCCCGCACCCGCGCACCCCGGCGCGCCGCCCTGCGGGTCGCCCTCGTCCAGCAGCGCTGGCACGCGGACCCCGAGCAGCACCGGGCCGGCCTGCTGGAGGGGATCCGGCTCGCCGCCGAACAGGGCGCCACCCTCGTCGCCCTCCAGGAGCTCACGCTCTCCCCGTACTTCGCCGTGCTGCGCCAGGCCGACCACCCGCAGGCCGTCGAGCCCGAGGACCTGCGCACCGGCCCGACCTTCACGTTCGCCGCGGCCGCCGCCCGCGAGCACGGCCTCCACGTGCACGCCTCGCTCTTCGAGAAGGCCGACGGGCCGGACGGCCCCGACGGCCTCGGCTACAACACCGCGATCCTCGTCGCCCCCGACGGCACCCTGGTGCAGCGCACCCGCAAGCTGCACATCCCCGTGACCGAGGGCTACTACGAGGACACCTGGTTCCGTCAGGGCCCGGCCGGCGAGGACGCCTTCCCCCTCGCCGAGGTGGGCGACGCCGCCATCGGCCTGCCGACCTGCTGGGACCAGTGGTTCCCCGAGCTCGCCCGCGCCTACTCCCTCGCCGGCGCCGACGTCCTCGTCTACCCGACCGCCATCGGCTCCGAGCCGGGCCACCCCGGCTTCGACACCCAGCCGCTGTGGCAGCAGGTCATCACCGGCAACGCCATCGCCAACGCCACCTTCATGGTCGTCCCCAACCGCATCGGCACCGAAGGCGAACTCACCTTCTACGGCAGCTCGTTCATCGTCGACCCGTACGGCCGCGTACTCGCCCGGGCACCGCGCGACGAGGCCGCCGTCCTAGTCGCCGACCTCGACCTCGACCAGCGCCACGACTGGCTCGAACTCTTCCCCTTCAACGCCACCCGCCGCCCCGACGCCTACGCGCCCCTGACCGCCCAGCGCTGACGCCACCCGGCCTCCCCGGCCCGGCTCCGGCCGGGAGACGGGGAGGCCCGGCGGCGAGTCGGCGAGGTGGTGAGGTCAGAGGGCCAGGGCGGGGCGGTGGTGGTCGAGCCACAGCGCGAGGTCGACGACCCGCTCCAGGCGGAGCCGGTGGCCCCACGGCAACTGCTCGGCAGGGGTGTCGAGGGCGGCCCCGACGACCGTCTCGTCGGCGATGTCCCGTACGTGCGGTGCGTCCAGCGCCTCGCGGGCCAGCCGCTGCAGGCCTGCGTTGTAGTCGGGGTGGTGGGTGGCCGGGTAGTGGTTCTTCGGCCGCCACAGCACCGAGTCGGGCGCGATGCCCCGGCCGAGGTCGCGCAGCAGGCTCTTCTCCCGGCCGTCGTGGTTCTTCATCGCCCAGGGAGTGTTGAAGGCGTACTCGACGAGGCGGTGGTCGCAGTAGGGCACCCGCACCTCCAGGCCCTGGGCCATGGAGAGGCGGTCCTTGCGGTGCAGGAGTTGGCGCAGCCAGCGGGTGAGCGAGAGGTGCTGCATCTCGCGCAGGCGGTGTTCGGCGGCGCTCTCGGAGTCGAGGCGGGGGACGGCGGCCACGGCGGTGCGGTAGGTGTCGGCGCGGAACTCGGGGATGCGCAGCTGGGCGGCGAGGTCGGGGTGCAGGGGCATGGCGGCCTGGTCCCCGGTGACCAGGAGCCAGGGGAAGGCGCGAGCGGCGAGCGCCTTCGGGTTGTGGAACCACGGGTAGCCTCCGAAGACCTCGTCGGCGGCCTCGCCGGAGAGGGCGACGGTGGAGTGCTTGCGGATCTCCCCGAACAGCAGGTAGAGCGAGGTGTCCATGTCGCCGACGCCGATCGGCGAGTCCCGGGCGACGACCACGGCGCGCCGGTTGTCCGGGTCGAGCAGGGCACGGGGGTCGAGGACGACGGTGGAGTGCTCGGTGCCGATGAACGCGCCGGCCTCGGCGGCGAACGGGGTGTCGTGGCCGGTGCGCAGCACGTCGCCGGTGAACCGTTCGGCCTGGTCGCTGTAGTCGACGGCGTAGGAGCGCAGCGTGGCCTGCGGCCCTTCGCGGAGCCGGAGTTCGTCGGCGATCAGGGCGGTGACGACGGTGGAGTCGAGGCCGCCCGAGAGCAGGCTGCACAGCGGGACGTCGGCCTCCAGCTGGGTACGGGCGGCGCGGTCGACCAGGCCGCCGATCAGCTCGGTGGTGGTCTGCGGGTCGTCGGTGTGCGGGCGGGCGGTCAGCTCCCAGTAGCGCCGTTCGCGGATGCCGTCGCGGTCGAGGACGAGCAGGCTGCCGGGGTGCACCTCGCGGACACCGGCCCAGACGGTGGGGCCGGTGTTGAACAGCAGGCTGTAGGCCTCGCGCAGGCCGTCGGCGTCCACGGTGGGGGTCACCTCGCGGTGGGCGAACAGGGCCTTGGGTTCGGAGCCGAAGACGAGGCCGCCGTCGGTTTCGGCCCAGAACAGCGGCTTGACCCCGAGCCGGTCGCGGACCAGCAGCAGGCGCTGCTCGCGGTCGTCCCAGACGGCGAAGGCGTACATGCCCTCCAGGTGGTCGACCAGGGCGTCTCCCCACTCCTGGTAGGCGCGCAGGACCACCTCGGTGTCGCTCCGGGTCTCGAACCGGTGGCCCTTGGCGGCGAGTTCGGATCTCAGCCGGTGGTGGTTGTAGACCTCGCCGCTGTAGGTGAGCACCACCTGCGGGTGTTCGGGGCGGTCGGGCATGGGCTGGGTGCCGCCCTCGATGTCGATGACGGCGAGGCGGCGGTGGCCGAGCGCGGCGTGGCGGCCGAGCCAGACCCCGCCGGCGTCGGGTCCGCGCAGGGCCATGGTGTCGGTCATGGCCTGGATGACGGAGGCGGCGCCGTGGCCGGTGTCCTGGTGGAAGGACTGGCCGATGTCCTGGTGGAAGGACACCCAGCCGGTGATCCCGCACATGCTCGCGCTCCTGGGGTGAAGGGGTGTGCTCTGCCGGACGCTGTCGGCGACGGCGTCCGGCACAGAAGTCGGACCGGACGTCGGGGAAGTTCCGAGCACCTGCATGATTCCCGGAGCGGGTCGGGCGGTGCCCGCGCGAAGCCCGCCGAGCGCGAACCGCCGGGCGTCGGGCTCGGACGGACGGACGTCGGGCTCGAACCGCCGGGCGTCGGGCTCGGACGGACGGACGTCGGGCTCGAACCGCCGGGCGTCGGGCTCGGACGGAGGTGCCGGTACGCCGGGTGGCGGCCTTCAGTTCCGGGGGTCGGGCAGCGCGGGGTACGGGATGAAGGTGCTGGTGTGCTCGTCGAGCGCGAGCGGCCGGCCGATGGCGGGTGCGGCGCGCTGGGGGCACGCCGGGCGTTCGCACACCTTGCAGCCGAGCCCGATCGGGGTGGCGGCCGTCTCGTCGCCGAGGTCCAGTCCCGCCGAGTACACGAGCCTTGTGGCGTGGCGGAGTTCGCAGCCGAGGCCGATGGCGAAGGTCTTGCCGGGGCGGCCCCAGCCGCCGGGTGAGCGGGTGACGGCGCGGGCGGTCCAGAGGTAGCGCCGGCCGTCGGGCATGGCGGCGACCTGGACGTGGACCCGGCCGGGGGCGGCGAAGGATTCGTAGACGTTCCACAGCGGGCAGGTGCCGCCGGTGCGGGAGAAGTGGAAGTCGGTCGCGGACTGGCGCTTGGAGACGTTGCCGGCCCGGTCGACCCGGACGAAGGAGAACGGTACGCCGCGCAGCCGGGGCCGTTGGAGGGTGCTGAGCCGGTGGCAGACCGTCTCGTAGCCGACGCCGAAGTGGTCGGCGAGGTGCTCGATGTCGTAGCGCGCCGATTCGGCCTCGGCGTGGAAGGCGGCGTACGGCAGCACGAGGGCGGCGGCGAAGTAGTTGGCCAGGCCGATCCGGGTGAGCGACCAGGCGGTGGAGCCTTCCGGGCTGTCCTGGGCCGCGAGTTCGGACAGCAGCGGATCGTGTTCCAGGTAGGCGAGTTGGGTGGCCATCCGGAAGGCCTGCTGGCCCGGGCGCAGCCGGTCCGACAGGCTCAGGACCTTACTGCGCGGGTCGTACCGGTGCAGGTGCTCGCCTCCGGCGACGGTCCGTACGCCGTGGCCGGAGGCGAGCCGGTCGGCCAGCACCGCCCTGACCTCGCCGCGCCGCAGGCCGATGACTGCGGCCAACTCCTCGGCTGCGGTGTCGAGTTCGTGGAGGTAGTTCTGGCGGCGGTAGAAGAACTCGCGGACCTGTTCGTGCGGGGTGAGGGTGTCGGGCGCCGGGCCGCGGTCCCCCACGAGGACGGCGAGCTGTTCGGCGACCGCCCGTCGGCTGCGACCGAGGTCCATGAGCAGCCGCGCCACGGCGGGCAGGCGGGCGGCCACCTCGTCGAGGTCCCCGGCGGTGACCCGCCCGGCCGCGAGCTCCTCGCCGAGCGCGTCGCGCAGTTCGGCGGTGAGCCGGGCGCTGTCGGGCGGGGCGAAGTACCCGGCCTCGACGCCGAAGGCCTCGGTGAGGCGCAGCAGGACGGGCACGGTGAGCGGGCGGGCGTCGTGCTCCAGCTGGTTGAGGTAGCTGGGTGAGAGGTCGATCAGCCGGGCGAGGGCGGCCTGGCTGAGTCCGCGTTCCTCGCGCAGGCGGCGCAGCCGGGCGCCGGCGAAGGCCTTTCCCATCGTGTCGCTCTCCCCTCACCGGGCGTCGGCCGATCCGGTGCGGGAAGCCTAGCCGCACCGCGAGGCGCCAAGTCGTCGCAACCTTCGCAGATTTGCCGAGGAACGTTCGCAGAAGTTGGCAGTGGTCCATCGGTGACGGCGGCCTCGCGGGGTGCCAGAGTCGGTGGTGCGGCCGGGAGGTGCGCAGGACAGCGGCGAAACACCAGGTCGGTCGCGGCCGGGCAGGCTGTCCGGGCGTCCACGTCCTGCGGTGTTCCGCCGCCGCCCGGCACCGCCCGGCCGCCCACTCGCCCTTGCGGTGAGACACCTCACAACCTTCGCAACGAGCACCCCTGGGGAGCAGACCCATGACTCAGTCGGTCCGGCAGCAGCAGGAGCAGCAGGCGGCGGCGCTGGCCGCGCGGTGGGCGTCCGACCCGCGGTGGGCGGGCATCGAGCGCACGTACTCGGCGGCCGAGGTCGTGCGGCTGTCCGGCACCGTCCGCGAGGAGCACACGCTGGCCCGCCGGGGCGCCGAGCGCCTGTGGCGGCAGTTGCACGAGCAGGACTACGTGCACGCCCTCGGCGCGCTGACGGGCGGCCAGGCCGTGCAGATGGTGAGGGCCGGGCTGCAGGCGATCTACCTGTCCGGGTGGCAGGTCGCGGCCGACGCCAACCAGGCCGGGCAGACCTACCCGGACCAGAGCCTCTACCCGGCCAACTCCGTTCCCCAGGTGGTGCGTCGGATCAACAACGCGCTGCTGCGCGCCGACGAGATCGACGCGGCGGAAGGGACGGACGGCGGGCCGGACTGGCTGGTGCCGATCGTCGCCGACGCGGAGGCCGGGTTCGGCGGTCCGCTGAACGCCTTCGAGCTCACCAAGGGCATGATCGCGGCCGGCGCGGCGGGCATCCACTACGAGGACCAGCTCGCCTCCGAGAAGAAGTGCGGGCACCTGGGCGGCAAGGTGCTCGTCCCCACCGCCCAGCACGTCCGCACCCTCAACTCCGCCCGCCTGGCCGCCGACCTCGCGGATGTGCCGACCCTGATCGTGGCCCGCACGGACGCGCTCGCCGCCAACCTGCTGACCAGCGACGTCGACGAGCGCGACGCCCGGTTCTGCACCGGCGAGCGCACCGCCGAGGGCTTCTACCGGGTCGAGCCGGGCATGGCCCCGGTGATCTCGCGCGGCCTCGCGTTCGCCCCGTACGCGGACCTGATCTGGGTGGAGACCGGCACCCCCGACCTCGCCCAGGCCCGCGAGTTCGCCGAGGCGCTCAAGGCCGAGTACCCGGACAAGATGCTCGCCTACAACTGCTCGCCGTCCTTCAACTGGAAGGCGGCCCTGGACGACGACCAGATCGCAAAGTTCCAGCGGGAGTTGGGCGCGATGGGCTACCGCTTCCAGTTCATCACGCTGGCCGGCTTCCACGCGCTGAACCACTCGATGTTCCAGCTCGCCCGCGGCTACGCCGAGCACGGGATGACGGCCTACGTCGACCTCCAGGAGGCCGAGTTCGCGGCCGTGCCGCAGGGCTACACCGCGGTGAAGCACCAGCGCGAGGTCGGCACCGGGTACTTCGACCTGGTCTCCACCGCGCTCAACCCGAACGCCGAGACGCTCGCCCTGACCGGCTCCACCGAGGCCGAGCAGTTCCACTGAGCCATCCCCGGCGGCCTCTTCGAGGAGAGACCGCCTTTCACCCCGCCGCCCGGGGCCTCGTTGAGGGACGATGCCCCGGGCGCCCTCCCGCCCGCCACCTGGAGAACCGGATGAGCCAGCCCAGCCGCATCGACGTCCTCGGCGAACACGAGGACCGCTTCGACGAGATCCTCACCCCTGACGCCCTGGACTTCCTGGCACGCCTGCACGGGGCCTTCGCCTGCCGCCGCGCCGAACTCCTCGCCGAGCGCCGCCGCCGCAGTGCGCTCCTCGCCGCAGGCGCCACCCTGGACTTCCTGCCCGAGACCCGCGCCGTCCGCGAGGACACCACCTGGCGGGTGGCTGGCGCCGGCCCCGGCCTGGCGGACCGCCGGGTGGAGATCACCGGCCCGCCCGAGCGCCGGATGGCCGTCAACGCGCTCAACTCCGGCGCGAAGGTGTGGCTGGCGGACTTCGAGGACGCCACCTCCCCCACCTGGCACAACCTGCTCACCGGCCAGCTGAACCTGCTCGACGCCATCGAACGCCGGATCGACGACACCACCCCGGAGGGCAAGCGGTACCGGATCGGCGACACGCCCGCCACCATCGTCGTGCGCCCGCGCGGCTGGCACCTCGACGAGCAGCACCTGCTGATCGACGGCCGCCCGGCGATCGGCGCCCTCGTCGACTTCGGCCTCCACCTCTTCCACTGCGGCCGGCGGCAGATCGAGCGCGGCAGCGGCCCGTACTTCTACCTGCCCAAGCTGGAGAACCACCTCGAAGCCCGGCTGTGGAACGACGTCTTCACCTTCGCCCAGCACGAGTTGGGCATCCCGCACGGAACGATCCGCGCCACCGTGCTGATCGAGACCATCACCGCCGCGTTCGAGATGGACGAGATCCTGTACGAGCTGCGCGAGCACGCGGCCGGCCTCAACGCCGGGCGCTGGGACTACCTGTTCAGCCTGATCAAGAACTTCGCCACGCACGGCCCCCGCTACGTCCTGCCGGACCGCGCCACCCTCACCATGACCCAGCCCTTCCTGCGCGCCTACACCGACCTGCTGGTGCGCACCTGCCACCGCCGCGGCGCCCACGCCATCGGCGGCATGGCCGCCGCCGTCCCGCAGCGCGACCCCGCCGCCAACGAGGCGGCCCTGACCAAGGTCCGCGCCGACAAGGAGCGCGAGGCCGGCGACGGCTTCGACGGCTCCTGGGTCGCCCACCCCGGCCTCGTCGCCACCTGCCGGGCGGCCTTCGACACCGTCCTCGACGGCCGCCCGCACCAGCTCGACCGCACCCGCGAGGACGTCGAGGTCACCGCCGCCGACCTGCTCGGCGTGCACAGGCTGTCCGTCGGCCTGCCGACCGAACAGGGCCTGCGCTCCAACGTCGCCGTCGCCCTGCGCTACCTGACGGCCTGGCTCGGCGGCTCCGGGGCCGTCGCCGTCTTCGGCCTGATGGAGGACGTCGCCACCGCCGAGATCGCCCGCTGCCAGATCTGGCAGTGGCAGCACCACTGCTCCCGGCTGACCGGCGGCTCGCTCGCCACCCCCGACCTCGTACGGCGGCTGATCGACCGCGAGCGCGCCGCCCTGCTCGCCGAGGGCGCCGACCCGGCGCTGGTGGACGACGCCGTACGGATCCTGGAGGAGACCGCTCTCGGCGCCGACCTGCCCGCCTTCCTCACCACCGAGGCCTACGCCCGCCACCTCGTGCGGATCCGCACCGCGGCCTGAGCCGCCCGACCACGGAGGCAACACCATGAACGACATTCGCCGCGTCGCGGTCGTCGGCGCCGGGCAGATGGGCTCCGGCATCGCCGAGGTCTTCGCCCGCGCCGGCCTGGACACCGTCGTCTGCGAGGCCGGCCGAGGCGCCCTGCGCGCCGCCCGGGCCCGGATCGACCGCTCGCTGCACCGCGCCGTCGACCGTGGCCGGATCAACGAGCAGCAGCGCACGGACGCCTGGGCCCACCTGCTGTTCGCCGACGACCTGGAAGCGCTCGCCGACCGCCAGCTCGTCGTCGAGGCCGTCGTCGAGGACGAACGGGTCAAGACCGAGGTGCTCGGCACCCTGGACAAGGTGCTCGTCGCCGACGATGCCGTCCTGGCCACCAACACCTCCGCCATCCCGGTCACCCGACTCGGCATCACCACCGACCGCGCCTCCCACGTCCTCGGCCTGCACTTCTTCAACCCCGCCCCCGTCATGCCGCTCGTCGAACTGGTCGCCTCGCTGCACACCGCCCCGACCGTCCTCGACCGGGTGGAGGCCTTCACCCGGGACACCCTCGGCAAACACGTCATCCGCTCCCGCGACCGGGCCGGCTTCGTCGTCAACGCCCTGCTGGTGCCCTACCTGCTCTCCGCCGTCCGGATGGCCGAGGCCGGCCACGCCAGCCCCGAGGACATCGACGCCGGCATGGTCCACGGCTGCGCCCACCCCATGGGCCCGCTCCAACTCGCCGACCTCATCGGCCTGGACACCGTGCAGGCCATCGCCGAGTCCATGTACGACGAGTACAAGGAGCCGCTCTACGCGCCGCCGCCCCTGCTCTCCCGCATGGTCGAGGCGGGCCTGCTCGGCCGCAAGAGCGGACGCGGGTTCCACGCACACCCCTCGACCTGACGGCCCCTCGGCGCCCGCTACGCCCAGCGCCCCGGAGAACGCGCCACCCGCGCGCTCTCCGGGGCGCTGCGCTGTCCCGGGCCGCTGCGGGGAACCGGTTCCCCCCAGCGACGTTCGCAGGTTTCGCAGGTTCACAGGAATCCGCCGTACGGATTCCACCGATTGGCATGCTGGATCATCGGCCGTCCGACGCGCAGGCTCGATCATGCAAGCCCGAGAGCCGTCGAACGCCCCCGAGGAGTCCCGTGATCGAGCACCACGTCCGCGTCCACCCCAGTGCCGACCGGCTGCCGCGTGAGGAGCAGCTCGCCTGGAAGCTCGCCGCCGTCGCCACCGGCACTGGCACCGGCACCGGCACCGGCACCGAGGAGCTGGACCCGGCCAGCGTGAACATGGCCGTCAACCGGGTGATCGACAACGCGGCGGTGGCCGTCGCGTCGCTGTTGCGTCGGCCCGTGGCGGTGGCCCGCGCCCAGGCGCTCGCCCACCGCGGCGCGCCGGGCGCCCGGGTGTTCGGCAGCCCGACCCGGGTCTCGCCGGAGTGGGCGGCCTGGGCCAACGGCACGGCGGTGCGCGAACTGGACTTCCACGACACGTACCTCGCCGCCGACTACTCCCACCCCGGCGACAACATCCCGCCGCTGCTGGCCGTCGCCCAGCACACCGGCCGCAGCGGGGCCGACCTGCTGCGCGGCATCGTCGCCGCCTACGAGGTCCACGTCGCGCTGGTGCGGGGCATCTGCCTGCACGCCCACCGGATCGACCACGTCGCGCACCTGAGCGCGGCCACCGCCTGCGGGCTCGGCGCGCTGCTGCGGCTGCCGACCGCGACCGTGTACCAGGCGGTGCAGCAGGCCGTGCACACCACGACGGCCACCCGGCAGTCCCGCAAGGGCGAGATCTCCAGCTGGAAGGCCTTCGCCCCCGCCTTCGCCGGCAAGGCCGCGATCGAGGCCGTGGACCGGGCGATGCGCGGCGAGGCCTCCCCGTCCCCCGTCTACGAGGGCGAGGACGGCTTCCTCGCCTGGCTGCTCGACGGCCCGCAGTCCGACTACACCGTGCTGCTGCCCGGGCCCGGCGAGCCGCGGCGGGCGATCCTGGACACCTACACCAAGGAGCACTCCGCCGAGTACCAGGCCCAGGCGATCATCGACCTGGCCCGGCGGCTGCGCGAGAAGGCCGGCCCGCTGGAGAAGGTGCGCTCGGTCGTCCTGCACACCAGCCACCACACCCACCACGTCATCGGCTCCGGCTCGGGCGACCCGCAGAAGTACGACCCGACCGCGAGCCGGGAGACCCTCGACCACTCCATCCCGTACATCCTCGCCGTCGCGCTGGAGGACGGCGCCTGGCACCACGAGCGCTCCTACGCCCCCGAACGGGCCCAACGCCCGGAGACCGTGACGCTCTGGCAGAAGATCACCACGGTCGAGGACCCGGAGTGGACCGCCCGCTACCACGACCCCGACCCGGCCCGGCGGGCCTTCGGCGGGCGCGTGGTGATCACCCTGGACGACGGCACCATGATCCAGGACGAACTGGGCGTGGCGGACGCCCACCCCGCCGGCACGCGCCCCTTCGACCGCCCCGCGTACGAGCGGAAGTTCCGCACCCTGGCCGAGGGCGTCGTCTCCCCCGCCGACCAGGACCGCTTCCTGTCAGCCGCCGCCGATCTCGCCGAGCTGAAGGCCGCGGACCTGGACGACCTGTTCCCGGCCGTCGACACCGAGGCCGTGCGCGCGTTCGACGCACTCCTCCCGAAGGGCCTGTTCTGATGCTGCACACCCGCACCACCCCCGCCCAGCGCCGCCGCGCCCTGCGCGAACGCCTCGCCACCGGGCGGCTGTTGACGATGCCCGGCGCGCTCAACCCGCTCTCCGCCCGGCTCATCCAGGACCTCGGCTACGAGGCCGCCTACCTCTCCGGCGCCGTCCTCGCCGCCGACCTGGGCCTGCCCGACATCGGCCTGACCACCGCCACCGAGGTCGCCACCCGCGCCCAGCAGACCGCCCGGGCCACCGACCTGCCCGTCCTGATCGACGCCGACACCGGCTTCGGCGAACCCATGAACGCCGCCCGCACCGTCCAGCTGATGGAGGACGCCGGCCTCGCCGGCCTGCACCTGGAGGACCAGGTCAACCCCAAGCGCTGCGGCCACCTCGACGGCAAGGCGGTCGTCCCCCGCGAGGACATGACCCGCCGCCTGCGCGCCGCCGTCGACGCCCGGCGCGACCCCGACTTCCTGCTGATGGCCCGCACCGACGCCCGCTCCGTCGAAGGCCTGCGCGCCGCGATCGACCGGGCCAAGGCCTACGTCGACGCCGGAGCCGACGCGATCTTCCCCGAAGCCCTCGCCGACGAGGCCGAGTTCGAGGCCTTCCGCAAGGCCGTCGACGTCCCGCTGCTCGCCAACATGACCGAGTTCGGCAAGTCCCCGCTGCTCGACGCCCGCACCCTCCAGGACCTCGGGTACGAGATCGCGCTCTACCCCGTCACCCTGCTGCGCCTGGCCATGGGCGCGGTCGAGGACGGCCTGCGCACCCTCGCCGCCGAGGGCACCCAGGAGTCGCTGCTGCCGCGCATGCAGACCCGCTCCCGGCTGTACGAACTCCTCGGCTACGAGCAGTACGCGGCCTTCGACACCTCCGTCTTCGACTTCACCCTCCCACCCGGCGCCTGACCCCGCATCGGAGACCAGCCATGCCCACCACCGCACCCGGGATCCACCGCGGCCTCGCCGGGGTCGTCGTCGACACCACCGGGATCTCCACCGTCATCCAGGAGACCAACTCCCTCACCTACCGCGGCTACCCCGTCCAGGACCTCGCCGCCCAGCGCTCCTTCGAGGAGGTCGCGTACCTGCTGCGGCACGGCGAACTGCCCGACCCCGGACAGCTGCGGGAGTTCCGGGCCCGCGAGGCCGCCCTGCGCCCGCTCGACCGCACCACCGCCGAACTGCTCGCCAAACTGCCCGAGACCTGCCACCCGATGGACGTGCTGCGCACCGCCGTGAGCTTCTTCGGCGCCGAGGACCCCACCGAGGACGACGGCCGCCCCGCGCCCAACCTCGTCAAGTCCCTCACCCTGCTGGCGAAACTGCCCACCGTCGTCGCCGCCGACCAGCGCCGCCGCCGGGGCCTGGCGCCCATCCCGCCGGACCCCGGGCTCGGCTGTGCGGAGAACTTCTTCCACATGTGCTTCGGCGCGGTGCCCGCCCCCGAGGTGGTCCGCTGCTTCGAGATCTCCCTCGTGCTGTACGCCGAGCACAGCTTCAACGCCTCCACCTTCACCGCGCGCGTCGTCACCTCCACCCTCTCCGACCTCTACAGCGCCGTCACCGCCGCGATCGGCGCACTCAAGGGCCCCCTGCACGGCGGCGCCAACGAGGCCGTGATGCACATGCTGGAGGAGATCGGCGACCCCGCCCGGGCCGCGCAGTGGCTCGACGAGGCACTCGCCGCCAAGCGGAAGATCATGGGCTTCGGCCACCGCGTCTACCGGCACGGCGACTCCCGCGTCCCGATCATGCAGGCCGCCCTGGACGACCTGGTGGCCCGCAGCGCCGACCCCGGGACGGCCCGACTGGCCGCCCTGCACGCCGCACTGCGCGAGGCGATGCTGGAACGCAAGGGCATCCACCCCAACCTCGACTACCCCGCCGGCCTCGCCTACCACCTGATGGGCTTCGACACCCCCGTCTTCACACCCCTCTTCGTGCTGAGCCGCATCACCGGCTGGACCGCCCACATCACCGAACAACTCGCCCACAACTCCCTGATCCGCCCGCTCGCCCGCTACGACGGCCCCGGCCAGCGCCCGGTGCCGGGGCTGTCACCGAGCACGGCGTAGGGAACGCGGCTGCGGCGGTCCGGCTCGACCGCCAGGCGCCCGCCCGCCGGCGGGCGGGCGCGCTGGGCGCAGTCGCGGCGCTCACAGATCCGGCAGCCCAGCCCGATCGGGGCGGCCGCTCCCGCAGCGTCGAGCGCGACGCCCTCGGCGTAGACGAGGCGGTGCGCGTGGCGCAGCTCGCAGCCGAGCGCGACGGCGAACTCGCTGCGCGGCGCGCGGTGGCCGAAACCGCCGTGGGAGACGGTGCGGGCGATCCAGAATTGACATCCTCAACCGGCCTGAAGGCCGGTGATTCCCTCCACGCTACGCGTGGAACACGCGGCGTCCGGGTGGGTTCCTGCTTCACCGCGCGGTGCCGGGACGAGTCCCGGTCTTATCTGCGCTCCACAGGCTGAGACCGCAAGTCCTGCGGCCTTGGCTATGTTCCGGGCGGCGTTCACGTCCCTGTCGTGGACGGTCCCGCAGTCCCCGCATGTCCACTCACGGACGTGCAGGAGCTTGGGGCCGTCCTTGATCCCGCAGTGCGAGCAGACCTGAGAGGTCGGCTCGAACCGTCCGATGCGGATGAACTCGCGCCCCGCCCGGCCGGCCTTGTATCCCAGCATGTTCAGGAACGCGGACCATCCGGCGTCGTGCACCGACTTGGCGAGGCGCGTACGCGCGAGTCCCTTGACCGACAGTGTCTCGACCGCGAGCGCTTGGTTCTCGCGCACGAGGGAAGTCGAGAGCTGGTGGTGGAACTCGCGCCGGGCGTCAGCCACGCGGGCATGTGCCCGTGCGACCTTGACCCGCTGCTTGTCGCGGTTGTTGCTGCCCTCGGCCTTGCGGGACAGGGCCTGCTGCGCGCGCTTGAGTTTCCTCTCGGCACGGCGCAGGAACTTCGGTGATTCGATCTTCCGGCCGTCGGACAGGACCGCGAAGTGCGTCAGCCCGAGGTCGACACCCACCGCCTGGCCTGTCTCCGGCAGCAGGTCGGGGCCGGTCTCCACGACGAAGCTCGCGAAGTACCTTCCGGCGGCGTCCTTGATCACGGTCACGGTGGACGGGGTGGACGGCAGCACACGGGACCAGCGGACCGGCACGGGGCCGATCTTCGGCAGGTTCAGCCTGCCGCCCGGTGTGATCGACCATCGGGCGTTCGCGGTGAACCGCACCGCCTGCCGGTTGTCCTTGCGGGACTTGAACCGGGGCGGTCTGATCTTCGGACCCTTGCGGGTGCCCTTGAGGGAGGCGAAGAAGTTTCCGTACGCGGTCTCCAGATCCCGCAGGGACTGTTGCAGCACCACGGCGGACACCTCGCCCAACCAGGCGCGTTCCGGGGTCTTCTTCGCCTCCGTCAGCCGCTTGGACAGCTCGGCGGCCTTCGGAAACGGCAGCCCGGCAGCTCGCGCGTCCTCACGTTCCCGAAGGGCATCGTTGAAGACGACGCGGGCACACCCGAACGCCTGGGCCAGAGAGGAACGCTGACCAACCGTCGGGTACAGGCGGAAGCTGTACCGAAGCTGCACAATCGACACAGTACTGCAGTTGGTTTATGGCTGAGCATCAGGAGATCCGTACAGGCAGGCACTGCACATTCGCGCTTCACGCGCACTTGGTTTTCGTGACGAAATTCCGGCACAAGGTGTTCAACGACGCCCATCTTCGACGGGTGGAGGAGATCATGCGGACGGTCGCCGAAGACTTCGAGTGCGAGATCGTGGAGTTCAACGGTGAGAACAACCACGTCCACCTGCTGGTGAACTTCCCCCCGAAGGTCGCCCTGTCCAAGCTGGTCAACAGCCTCAAGGGCGTCAGCTCACGCCGGATGCGCCAGGAGTATCCCGAACTGGTCCGCCACTACTGGCGCGCACAGAAGCTGTGGTCCGGCTCGTACTTCGCGGGGTCGGTCGGCGGAGCACCGATCAGCGTGCTCCGCCAGTACATCGAGCAGCAGAACCGCCCGGCCTAGAACCTGCACGGAGCACTCCGGCGCTCCGCGCCTACAGGCCAAGGATTCGCTTCACCACCGGGCTAAAGCCCGACGCACTGCGAATAGTCTCGGTAGCTGGTCGAGATGCCGAGCTCGCGCGCCAGCTCGACCTGGTTCATGCCGTGCTCGCGGCGCAGTCGGCGCAGCTTGGCGTGGGCGTAGACCTTCCGCCCGGTCGGACGTGGCATGGCGCGTACTTCCTCTCTCAGGCCCGGTTGGTTCGGATCGCGGCCTCGACCCGGACGGCGTCGGCCGTGTCCCGGACCTCGTGCACCCGCACCGCCCACGCGCCCTGCGCGGCGGCCAGGACGCTGGCCGCCGCGGTGGCCGCGTCGCGTTCACGGGCCGGACGGGCCTCGCCCGTCCGCGGGTCGGCCAGCAGCTCGCCCAGGAAGCGCTTGCGCGAGGCCGCCACCAGGAGCGGGCGCCCCAGCACGCGCCAGGCGTCGAGCGATGCCAGCAGCGCCCAGTCGTCCTGCCGGCGTTTGGCGAAGCCGAGGCCCGGGTCCACGATGACCTGGGAGGGGTCGACCCCGGCCGCCACCACCGTGTCCATCTGCCGTGCGACCTCACGGATCACCTCGGCCGCGACGTCCTCGTACGCGGCCAGTTCGTCCATGCGGGCGGACTGCCCGCGCCAGTGCATGACGACGAAGGGCACTCCGGATCTGGCCGCGGCGCCGATCATGCCCGCGTCGGCCCGGCCCCCGCTGACGTCGTTGATGATCCGGGCGCCGGATTCCACCGCCGCTTCGGCGACCCGGGCCCGCATCGTGTCGATGCTGACCAGGACGCCCTTGTCGGTGAGCGAGCGCACCACCGGCAGGACCCGGCGCAGTTCCTCCTCCTCGGACACCCTGGTCGCTCCCGGCCGGGTCGACTCCCCGCCGACGTCCACGATGTCGGCGCCCTGCTCGGCCAGCAGCAGTCCTCGGTCCACCGCGCGCCCCGGGTCCAGCCAGCGGCCGCCGTCCGAGAACGAGTCGGGGGTCACGTTCACGACTCCCATCACCGCGCACCGGTCCCATTCGGGCAGCCCCGACAATACCTGCGAAGGTCTTTTCATGCCCCCATTGTGCCGCCCGCCCCACCTGTCCCCCAACTCGCACCCCCGAGAAAATTCGTATCACAGAGTGGACACCTGAGGACTACCGATAGCCCGGCTGGTTAACCTCCTGCCATGACACTCGGAATTCCCTCCACGCGCACGGATCGGGCGACCTCCATCCGCGAACTCCTCGCGACCGGCAGGCTTTCCTCTTCCTTCGAATTCATGCCGCCCCGGAGCGCCGAAGCGGAGGTCGGCCTGTGGAATGCGATCCGGCGCTTGGAAGCGCTGTCCCCCACCTTCGTCTCGGTGACCTACGGCGCCGGCGGGTCGACACGGGAGCGGACGGTGAACGTCACCGGCCGCATCGCGCAGGAGACCACCCTCACGCCGACCGCCCACCTGACCGCGGTCGGCCACAGCGTCGCCGAACTGCGGAACATTCTCGGCCACTACGCCGACCAGGGCGTTCGCAACATCCTGGCGCTGCGCGGCGACCCGCCGGGCGATCCGCTGGGCACCTGGCACCGCCACCCCGACGGGGTGGAGTACGCCGCCGACCTGGTGCGGCTGATCAAGGAGTCCGGCGACTTCTGCGTCGGCGTGGCCGCGTTCCCCGACCTGCACCCGAGGTCCCCCGACTGGGATTCCGAGATCAGGCACTTCATCGAGAAGTGCCGGGCCGGAGCCGACTACGCCATCACCCAGATGTTCTTCGACGTGGACAGCTACCTCCGTTTCCGGGATCGATTGGAATCGGCCGGCTGCACCGTTCCGGTCATTCCGGAGATCATGCCAGTGACCAGCATCCGGTCACTTCGGAGGATTCCGACACTGACCACCGCCGCCATTCCCGATGAGCTTTCCGAAAGCATGCTGAAGCAGCAGGACAACCCGAAGGCCGTCCGGGCGATCGGTATCGATCACGCCACCGGAATGTGCCGGCGCCTGCTGTCCGAGGGGGTTCCCGGGCTGCATTTCATGACCATGAACTTCTCCACGGTGACGACGGAGATCTACCAGAACCTCGGGCTTCCCGGGTCCGGGTGAAACCGGCCGGGCCGCCGTCGGGGAAGCGGCCCGACCCGGCCGGGCGCCGCACGGCGTGCGGGGCCCGGCCGGGGCGTGTCGTCGGCGGGTCAGCCGGCGAGTTCCGCGCGCAGGTGGCGGGCGGCGCCGACGAGGCTGTCGAGCGAGGCGCGGGTCTCCGTCCAGCCGCGGGTCTTCAGGCCGCAGTCGGGGTTGACCCAGAGCCGCTCGGCGGGGATGGCGGCCAGGCCTGCGCGCAGCAGTTCCACGGCCTCCTCGGTGCTGGGGACGCGCGGGGAGTGGATGTCCCAGACGCCCGGCCCGACCTCGCGCGGGTAGCCGGCCCCGGCGAGCTCTCCGGCGACCTCCATGTGCGAGCGGGTGGCCTCCAGCGAGATGACGTCCGCGTCGAGTTCGTCGATCGCCGTCATGATCGCGCCGAACTCGGCGTAGCACATGTGGGTGTGGACCTGGGTGTCGGCGCGGACGCCCGAGGTGGCCAGGCGGAAGGACTCGGTGGCCCACGCCAGGTACGCCGGGCGGTCGGCGGCGCGCAGCGGCAGGGTCTCGCGCAGGGCCGGCTCGTCGACCTGGACGACGGCCGCGCCCGCGGCCTCCAGGTCGGTGACCTCGTCCCGCAGGGCGAGGGCGACTTGCCGCGCGGTGTCGCCGAGCGGCTGGTCGTCTCGGACGAAGGACCAGGCGAGCATCGTGACGGGGCCGGTGAGCATGCCCTTGACCGGGCGGTCGGTGAGGCCCTGCGCGTAGCGGAACCAGTCGACGGTCATCGGGTGCGGGCGGGAGATGTCCCCGGCCAGGACCGGCGGGCGCACGTACCGGGTGCCGTAGGACTGGACCCAGCCGTGCCGGGTGGCGAGGTAGCCGGTGAGCTGTTCGGCGAAGTACTGGACCATGTCGTTGCGCTCGGGCTCGCCGTGCACCAGGACGTCCAGTCCGGCCTTCTCCTGGAAGGCGATGACCTCCCGGACCTCGGTCTCCATCCGCTCCCGGTAGGCCGCCGCGTCGATCCGGCCCGCCGTGAGGTCGGCCCGGGCGACCCGCAGTTCGGAGGTCTGCGGGAACGAGCCGATGGTGGTGGTCGGCAGCAGCGGCAGGCCGAGCCGGGCGCGCTGGGCCTCGGCCCGCTGCGGGTAGGCCTGGGCGCGGCGTGCATCCGCGTCGGTGACGGCGGCGGTGCGGGCGCGCACCGCCGGGTCGTGGGTGATCGGCGAGTTGGCGCGCGAGGCGAGGTCGGCGCGGTTGGCGGCCAGGTCGGCGGCGATCGCCCCCGTGCCCTCGCGCAGGCCCCGGGCCAGCAGCGCCACCTCCCTGGCCTTCTGCTGGGCGAAGGCGAGCCAGCGCAGGATCTGCGGGTCGACGTCGCGTTCGGCGGCGGCGTCCAGCGGCACGTGCAGCAGGGAGCAGGACGGCGCGACGTCGACCCGCTCGGCGAGGCCCAGCAGGGTCGCCAGGGTGGCCAGCGACTTCTCCAGGTCGTTGATCCAGATGTTGCGGCCGTCGACCACCCCGGCGACCAGCCGCTTGCCGGGCAGCCCGCCGACGGCGGCCAGGTCGTCCAGGTTCGCCGCGGCGGGCCCCGTGAAGTCCAGCGCCAGGCCCTCGACCGGGGCCTTGGCCAGCACCGGAAGGGCCTCGCCCAGGCGGTCGAAGTAGCTCGCGACCAGCAGCTTCGGACGGTCCGCCAGGCCGCCCAGCTCACGGTAGGCGCGGGCGACGGCGTTCAGCTCGGCCGGGGTGCGGTCCTGCACCAGCGCGGGCTCGTCCAGCTGCACCCACGCGGCGCCGGCCGCCTTCAGGTCCGCCAGCAGCTGCGCGTAGACGGGCAGCAGCCGGTCCAGCAGGGTGATCGGCTGGAAGTCCTCGGCGACACCGGGGGCGGGCTTGGCGAGCAGCAGGTAGGTGAGGGGGCCGACGAGCACGGGGCGCGCGGTGTGGCCGAGCGCCAGCGCCTCCCGAAACTCCCCGACGGCCTTGGCCGGGTTCGCGGTGAAGACGGTGTCCGGGCCGAGTTCGGGCACCAGGTAGTGGTAGTTGGTGTCGAACCACTTGGTCATCTCCAGCGGCGCGACCTCCTGGGTGCCGCGCGCCATGGCGAAGTAGCCGTCCAGCGCGTCGATTTCGACCGCATCCCGGTGCCGGGGCGGGATCGCGCCGACGGCGACCGTGGTGTCCAGTACGTGGTCGTAGAGCGAGAAGTCGCCGGTGGGCACTTCCAGGACACCGGCCCCGGCGAGCTGCGCCCAGTTCTTCCGGCGCAGGCCGACCGCCGTCTCCTGCAGGGCGTCGGCGGTGACCGTGCCCTTCCAGTAGCCCTCGACGGCCTTCTTCAGCTCCCGGCCCTGGCCCTGCCGGGGGTAGCCGTACACGGTGGCCCTGGTTGCCGCGGCTGCGGACTTCGTGGTCAAGGGACTCTCCTTCGCGAGTCTGGCTCCTCAAGTGCCCGGGGACGGGACGAGAGCGCGAAGGGATGACGAACCGGGCGGCGGCTCACGTCGATGCGCGTGCCGGACCCGCCTGGTATGGTCGCCGACCCGCCCACGAGGTCACCGGGATATCCGCACGCGGAACGGTCCGCGGGCGGGCAACGGGCAGGTCTTCGGACTCGTGGGCGCACCGGGCCTGTTGGCGTCCGGTACCTACTGGCCATCGCTTCCCAGACCCGTCCCGGGTCCAGTGCGTATGACGGCGGTCGTTCCCACTCACCGCTGCGGGGCAGTCCCGGATTCCCACCGGGTTCCCTCTTGCGACGTCCTGCCTGGCGGGCAGGACGAACCAGCTGCGCCGCCAGCTTAGGGGCAAACCGCCGGGGCCGACGCGGAATTCACGGAAGCCGTCCACATGGTGAGACTCCCTCGCCGCTCGCGGAGCCGTTCGCGGAGCCCCTGGCGGTGCCGTTCGCGGAGCCGATGGCCGTGCCGGTCGCCGCGACTCGTCGACCGTCCGGGGCTTCGAAGCGCACCGTGGGCTCGAAGTTGGCGCGGCGGGCCGCGCGGCGGAAGACGGTGAGGACGGCCGGGCCGACGACGAGCACGGCGGTGAAGGTGGTGACGGCCCGACCGGTGTCCCAGCCGAGCGAGGTGGCGAGGTCGAAGAGCAGGTAGCGGTGCCACTGCTCGGTGAAGGGCAGGCCCGGCAGGTAGGCGATGGAACTGTTCGGGTCGGTGGAGAACGGCCAGAAGGAGAGGTTGAGGAGGAAGCCGAAGAGGTACCCGGAGAACGCCCCGTACGCGGCCAGCATCGACACCTCCCAGCGCCGCCGTCGGGTTCTCGGCAGGAGCCCGGCGAGCATGCCGACGAACGCGCAGCCGAACATCTGGTACGGCATCCAGGGGCCGACGCCGCCGGTGAGCAGCGCGGAGGCGAACAGCGAGGTGCAGCCGAGGGTGAACCCGAAGCCCGGGCCGAAGACCCGGCCGGCCAGGACGAGGAGGAAGAAGACCGTCTCCACCCCGGCGGTGCCGGCGCCGAGCGGGCGCAGCCCGGCGTTGACGGCGGACAGGACGCCGAGCATGGCGAGGGCCTTGGCGTCGATGCCGCCGGCCGCGATCTCGGCGATGACGACGGCGAGCACCAGGATCAGCAGGGCGCCGAAGATCAGCGGCGGGGCGTAGGAGGAGCCGAACTTCCCGGGGGCGACGACGAACGGCCAGGTGAAGGCGACCAGGCCGATGAAGGCGGCCAGGGCCGCGACGACGCGGGCCCGGCCGGGGATCCGGACGGCGCTCACCGGGCGGCCTCTGCGGGTTCCAGGGCCTCGGCCACCTGTCGGGTCGTCAGGTAGGGCAGCGGCGCGAGGATCTTGGCGGTCTGGGGGGCGAAGGTGGGCGAGGCGACGATGACCTCGGCGGTGGGACCGTCGGCGACGACCTCGCCCTCGGCCATCACCACCACCCGGTCGGCGGCGGCGGCGACGAACTCGACGTCGTGGGTGGAGACGACGACCGTACGGCCTTCGGCGGCGAGGGCGTCGACGATGCCGGTGAGCGCTTCCTTCGCGTGGTAGTCGAGCCCTCGGGTGGGTTCGTCCAGCAGCACCACCCTTGACGCGGCGGCCAGTTGGATCGCCAGGACCAGGGCCAGCTTCTGGCCCTCGGAGAGGTCCCGGGGGTGGGTGCCGTCGGGGATCCCGGGGGCGAGCCGGTCGAGGATCTGCCGCGCGGTCGGGCTTGCTGCGGTCGGGCCGACTGTGGTCGGACCTGCGGCGGTCGGCCCGGCTGTGGTCGGGCCTGCTGCGCTGCGGGCCTCCAGGTCGCTCTGGGCGAGTTCCTGGGCGACCGTCTCCAGGTACAGCAGGTCGGTCGGGGTCTGCGGGACGAGCCCGACGAGCTGCCGGGCCCTGGTCGCGGAGAGCCGCTTGGGGTCCGCGGCCGGCCCGCCGCCGGCTCCGAGGACCTGCACGCTGCCGCCCTGCCGCGGGCCGGAGCCCTGGAGCGCCCACAGGAGCGAGGACTTGCCCGAGCCGTTGCGCCCCATCAGCGCCGTGACCTCGCCGGCCCGCAGCTCCAGCCCGACCTCCCGGACGGCGGTCACCGGCCCGTACCGGACGACCACCCCCCGGGCGTCGAGCACCCGCTCCCCCGCCACCGCTGCCCGGCGCGGCGGAGGAACGGGCACGTCGGTGAGCCGCTCCCGCAGCGGGGCGGCGGCGCGGCGGGCGTCCCGGACGGAGAGCGGCAGCGGCCGCCACCCGGCCAGCCGGCCGAGGTCGACGACGGGCGGCGCGATCGCGGTGTGCCGGAAGACCTCGGCGGGCGGCCCGTGCACGACCGTGCCGTCGCCGGGCAGGTAGGCGACGCGGTCGGCGTACTGGACGACCCGCTCCAGGCGGTGTTCGGCGAGCAGGACGGTGACGCCGAGGTCGTGGACCAGGCGGGTGATGGCCGCGAGCACCTCCTCGGCGGCGGTCGGGTCGAGCGCCGAGGTCGGTTCGTCCAGGACCAGGACGCGCGGGTGCGCGGTGAGCACCGAGCCGATGGCGACGCGCTGCTGCTGGCCGCCGGAGAGCTCGTGCAGGGCGCGGTGGCGCAGGTCGGCGAGGCCGAGCAGGTCGAGGGTCTCCTCGACGCGCTTGCGCATCACCTCCGGCGGGACGGCCAACTGCTCCATGACGTAGGCGAGTTCCTCCTCCACCGTGTCGGTGGTGAAGCCGGCCAGCGGGTCCTGCCCCACCACGCCCACCACGTCGGCGAGTTCGCGCGGCGGGTGGTGCGCGGTGTCCCGGCCGTCCACGGTGACCCTGCCTCGCAGGGTGCCGCCGGTGAAGTGCGGCACGAGGCCGTTGACGGCGCCGAGCAGGGTCGACTTGCCGACGCCGGTGCGGCCGACCACCAGGCAGAGCTCGCCCTCCGGGATGTGCAGGTCGACGTCGCGCAGGACGGGGGTGGTCTCGCCGTCGTACACCACGCCGACCTGGTCGAATCGGATCACGTGCTCACCTCGGGGGTCGTGCGGTCGGTGCCGGTGCGGCGGGCCCCGGTGGCGGGCTCCGGGGTACGGCCCGGCGGCGGCGCGATCACCCCGGCGGCGCCGGCCAGCAGCAGGGCGAGCACCGGGACGAGCGGCAGGCTCGGCCAACTGAGCGGGTAGAGCGAGGGGTTGAGGTCGGTGGCGGCGTAGCCGACGGTGGCGAACAGCAGGACGGCGGCAATCACCCCGCAGCCCGCGACGCCCCACTCGGCGGCCCGCCAGCGGTCCGGCCGGTAGGTGGTGCGCCGCACGCGCCGGCCGCCGAGGATCAGCCCCGCCACGCAGAGCAGGGCGCCCGCGAGGAAGGCCGGAAGCCCCAGGGCAGCGGGGGCGGTTCCGTCCAGGAGCCCGTACACCCCGGCGCACAGGCCGCACATGCCGAGCAGCATCAGGGCGCCGGTGACGCGGCGGGAGCGGCGGGTCGCGGTGCCGGAGCGGCCGTAACCGCGCGAGTCCATCGCGGCGGCCAGGTGCAGCGAACGCTCCAGCGCGTCCTCCAGCACCGGGACGACGATGCTGCGCAGCGCGCGGACGCCCTTCCGCTGCCCGGCCCGCAACCGCCTTGCCCGGGCGACGCGTTGGACGCTCTGCACCAGCTGCGGGGCGACGCTCAGCGACACCGTCACGGCGACGCCCAGCTCGTACAGGGCGCCGGGCAGGACGCGCAGGGCGCGCTTGGGGTTGGCGAGCGTGTTGGCGGCGCCGATGCAGCAGATCAGGCAGGCCAGGCGCAGCCCGTCGAAGGCGGCGGAGAGGGTCGCCTCCAGGGAGACCGGCCCGCCGATCCGGATGCCCGCGTACCAGGCGGGGGTGGGGAGGTGCGGGAGGGAGAAGAGCAGGTGGTCGTGCGGGGTGATGCCGGTGGCGAAGACGCACCGGAACACCACCCGGATCGCCACCACGGTCAGGGCCAGCCACAGGTAGTAGGTGAACCCGCGGGCCCACGGGGCCTCGGTCCGGCGGGCGGTGACCACGTAGCCGAGCACGGCGAGGACCAGCAGGAGCAGCAGCGGGTTGGTGGTGCGGCTGGCCGCCGTCGCCAGGGCGAGCGCCCAGGTCCACCAGGCCAGCGGGTGCAGGTTCCGGGGGCTGCGCCGGCTCCCGGCGTCCCGTCGGGGGGTGGGCTTCGGGTTGGGGTTGGGCTTCGGGTTGGGCTTCGGCTTCGGGTCGGGCTTCGGGGGGACGGCGTCGGGTTCGTCGGGCTTGGTCACCTGATCACTCGGCCCGTCGGCGGCGGCGTCGCGCGACGACCACGGTGGCCGCGCCCAGCGCCCCCACGAGGGCGGTCGCGATGACGGCGGGAACCATCGACCCGGAGTCGTGCGGGGCATCGGCCACCGGATTGGCGTCCACCACGCCGCCGGGCACGGCGGGGGTGGACGTCGGCGCGGCCGCGGCCTCGACCGTCTGCGGGGTCGGCTGATCGCTCGGGGCGTCCGTCGGCGGCGCGGTGGACGGCTCGACCGGCACCGGCGTGGCGGGCACGGGCGTCGGCTCGGGCGCTCCGGGCGGAGTGATGCCGTCCTCGGGGGTGGCGTCGGCGCCGGGCCCCGGGGTGGTGGCGGGCGCGGGCGGACGGGCTCCGCCCGTCGGGGGCTTGGCGGGGGCCGGGGGCCGGCCCGATCCGGTGCCACCGGTCGTGCCG
This sequence comes from Kitasatospora sp. NPDC127121, assembly GCF_042677305.1. NCBI lineage: Bacteria > Bacillati > Actinomycetota > Actinomycetes > Kitasatosporales > Streptomycetaceae > Kitasatospora > Kitasatospora sp. NPDC127121. Next base: position 29,517 of record NZ_JBHXTQ010000041.1, read on the forward strand.
GCGCCGCTGGTGCCGGCGGTTCCGCCGCTGCTGCCGGTGCTGCCTGCGTTTCCGGTGGCGCCGGTGGTGCCGGTGGCGCCGCTCGAACCGGAGCCGTTGCCGCTGCCGCTGCCGCCGGTCGTACCCGTGCCGCCCGTCGACCCGCCGCCGGAACCGCTGGAGCCGCCGCCCGAGCCGCCCGTGGTGCCCTGGCCGGGGTCGGCGGGCTGCCCGCCGGGACTGGAGTTGTTCGCGCGCACGCTGTCCGGCGAGAAGCCCGGCCGCCCCTCGGTGCCCTCGATGTTGGTACCACCGAAGATCCAGAGGTCGACGCTGCCGGGCTTCGGCTGGTAGCTCATCGCCCCGAGCTGGCTGTAGGACCACTCGTTCTGGCCCGGATCGGCGTGCCAGTACGACCAGTAGGCCGTGGCCGGGGGCGTCAGGACGCACTTCTCCTGGTCCGGGGCCGGGAACTGCTTGCCGCCCTGGAAGCCGCTGTAGCCGATCCGGCAGATGAACGCCGGACCGTCGTGCCCGGTCCCGGTGGTCTTCCAGCCGCCCTGGTTGAGCAGGGTGAAGCCGGTGGTCGGCGTGGTCCCGCAGGAGCGCAGCAACGGGCCGCCCCACTTGCTGAAGTCCACGGCGAGCACCACGCCGGAGGTGGTGGTGCACTGGTCGATCGGCAGCGGCGCCGCGGACGCCGGGGCGGTGCCCACGGCGACGCCGCCGAACGCGAGGGCGAAGGTCAGGGCCGCCGCCCCGGACAGCCTGCCGAGCCGACCGCCGAGCCGACCGCCGAGTCCCCGGCTCACCGGTGACGCCCCGGGGCGGCCGCGGCGCGGCGCCGGGCGACGAGGACGGCCGCCGCGCCGAGCGCGGTCAGCACACCCGCGCCCGCCGTCAGCGTCAGGGCCTGGGTTCCGGTCCCGGCCAGGCTGCCGGAACCGGTCTGCGCCGGCACGCCACCGGCGGGGGCGACGGCGACGGGTGCGCCACCGCCACCGCCACCGCCACCGGCCGGAGCGTCGACGCCACCGGCCGACCAGGTGGCCGAACCGTCGCCGGTCGAGGGAACGGCGGTGTCCGAGGGACCAGCCGTGGCGGGAGAGCCCGTCGGGCTCGGCGTGCCCGTGGGCGTGTTCGTGGACGTGTTCGTGGGCGTGCCGGTCGGGGTATCGGTCGGCGTGCCCGTGGGAGTACCAGTGGGCGTGCCCGTCGGCGTGCCGGTCGGCGTACCCGTCGGGGTCGCCGTCCCGGTGGAAGTCGGAGTCGGCGTCGGCGTCGACGTTCCCCCGAGGTCCCGGAACAGCGTGCCGAACGAGATCCCGGTGGCACCGCCGAGCACCTGCGTGGACGCGCGGACGTCCGATCCCGGCTGCCCGGCGGAGGCGACGTTGAACCCGCCGTCGCCGTTCTGCTGACCCGCCAGGAAGTCGCGCGCCTTGGCGATCTGGGCGCCGTACGAGGCCTGGCGCAGCGTCATGCCCTGGATGGCGAGCGCGGCCGAGTTGGTCGAGTCGCCGGCCGCTCCCGGGAAGCCGCCGTCGGGCAACTGCCGCGCGGCGAGCCAGCCGAGGCCCTGGTCGACGGCCCGCGCGGCCTCGTCCCCCGGCACGAGGGCGAGGGCCATGACGGCCATCGCCGTGCTGTCCACGTCGGAGTCCCCGGTGGCGGGGATCAGGCTGGGCCAGGAGCCGTCCTGGTGTTGGAGGCCCTTCAGGTAGGCGATCGCGGGAGCGGCGTTCGTCGAGTCCCCGGCCCGGAGCTGGGCCATGATGCCGAGCGCCTGGGAGAACACCGAGGTGGCGTAGGTGTAGTTGCCGGGCGCCGCGCAGCCGGTGCTCTGGTCGGCCTTGGTGCACACGAGGGCGGCCAGGGCGGCGATCAGGTCGTGGCCGCCGAAGGCGCGCGGGTTGCGGCCGACCGCCTCGGCGAGCAGCGCCTCCTTTCCGATCGAGCCGCCGCCTGCGTACTCGGTGCCGATGCCGGTCCAGTCGTTGACGGTGCGCTCACTGGCGTCCTTGCCCGGCTGGTCCAGGAAGTCGACGATCCTGCGCAGCGCGGCGTCGTCGGTGCCGGTGGCCGCGAGGGCGTAGGCGCCGTCGATGGTGAGGCCGAAGTCGGCGAAGGCCGGGAAGCCCTCGTAGTAGCGGCCGTTGATCAGGCGGGACGGGTCGGTGAGGTAGACGCTGCCCTTGGCGGCGTCGGGGGTTCTTCCGGCAGGCTTCGTGGTGGCGGGCGTCGTCGGCGGCGTGCCGGCGTCCGGGTTGTGCCGAACGCTGGTGAGGTCGGTGCCGGTCAGGGCCAGGATCGCCTGCTCGGTGGCGGCCGGGTCCGGGTCGGTGGTCGACGCGTCGGGGCCGAAGCCGCCGTCCGTACCCTGCCGGGCGGCGAGCCAGGCCGTGGCGGCGGCCCGGCGGGTGTCCTGTCCGGTGGCCTTGAACGCCTGGGCCGCGCTCGCGGTGCTGATGGTGTCGCCGGGGGCGCCGAGGTACGGGAGCAGGGATCCGTCGGCCTGCTGTCCGGCCGCGAGCTGGTCCGAAGCCTTCTTCGCCGCCGTCTCGTACCCGGGGGCCGTACGCAGGGCGAGGACTGCGAGGCCGGTGGTGAGCGGGTCGGACTCGCAGTGCTCGCCGGCGACGATCATCGATCCGGCCACCCCGCCGTCGGCGCACTGGAGCGCCGTGAAGCGGGCGAGCGCCGGGGCGGGTGGCGTGACGCCGGCGCGTTGGAGGGCGATGACGCCGAGGGACTGGACCCAGGGCGAGGCCGCGCCGAGGAAGTCCCCGGCGGCGGTGCACTTGCCGTTCTCCCCCGCCGCCGTGCAGACGTGGCCGGTGAGCGCGGCGATCAGGTCCCGGCCGCCGAAGGCCCGGGGATCGCCGCCGGTGCTCTCGGCGACGAGGGCCAGCAGTGCGGCGGCCCTCGCATCGGGCCGGCCGGCCGGTCCGTCGGGGTACAGGAAGGCGTCGGTGTGGGCGGCGAGGAAGGCGGTCGTCCTGCGCAGCGCCGGGTCCTGCGTGCCGGCGGCGGCGAGGGCGATGGCGGTGAGGGCGGTCCGGGGGTAGTCCGGCCCCTCGACGGCCCAGTTCTCCATGTGGTCGCCGCCGACGAGTTGGCGGGCCAGCCAGGCCACAGCGGCCGCCGGGTCACCGGCGGTGGACGGCCCGGTCGGTGTCGGGGTCGCCGAGGGCGACGGCGAGGCGGATGGCGAGGCGGACGGCGAAGCCGACGAACCGCCGCTCTTCGCTCTCACGGAGTCCGGGGTGAAGCCCGGTGCCCCGCTGGTACCGCCGATGTCGGTGCCGCCGTACACCCAGGCCTCGACCTCGCCGGGCTTGGGCTTCTGCGTCCCGGCGCCGAACCGGCTGTAGGACCAGGCCTGTTGGCCGGGTTCGGCGATCCAGTACGACCAGTACGCGGTGGCCTGCGGGGTGTTGACGCAGGGTTCCTCGGCCGGCGTCGGGTACTGGGTGCCGCTGTTGAAGGTCCCGGTTCCGAGTCGGCAGATGAAGGCGGGCCCGTCGTGCTCGGTTCCGGCGGTGGTGAAGCCGGCGGCGCGCAGCAGGTTCATCCCGGTCGTGGGGTGGGCGTCGCAGCCCCGGACGACGCCGCCGCCCCAGTGGGTGAAGTCGACGGCGACGATCGCGCCCGTCGTCGCCGTGCACTGCTCGATCGGGTCGGCGGCCGCGGTGCCGGGGCGCCCGAACAGGACGCTTCCGCAGGCGGCGACCGCGACAGCACCGGCGACCACCACGGACGCGAGGTCCCGGTTCCTGTGACGTGTGCGACTGCTGCTGACCCTCACGACGACTCCCTGGTCGGTCGACGCAGGACGCAACGGCGCAGCCGACGGTCTCCTGGGCAGGGACCGTCCGGACCGCGTCGTAGTCCGCGACGACGCAAGTGCTCTGTGAACAGGCCCCCGGTCCAGGCATTCCGGCTCACCCACCACAGGTGGGTCCACGGTTGCGGGTCAGCGCCGGAGTTGGACCGGCTTCCCCTGAATGCCGAGGGCAAAAAATCGGTTCATCAGACCACGGCGGTCGAACGGGAGTCAACGGGTCGTCATATCGATCACATCACCTCGTCGGCCGGTGCGCCGTGCGGTAGCGTCCGCGGTGGCCGAGCGGGGGAACCCGGTGCGAATCCGGGGCTGACGCGCAGCGGTGTGGGGTGGCCATCGTGCCGCCCTGAGCCCGAATGCCCGCCCGGCCACGCACCATGGCGAAAGCCGGCCCACGCGATCCGGGCGGCGACCGCTCCGGCAGTCGCGCGCCCTCCAACGGACGCCGGAACTCCGGGGCAGGGTCGGCGCCCGCCACCCCAAGGAGCCTGTCCCGTGTCCCTCCTCGCCCCCTCGCGGACCACCCCCTCTCGGACCACCCCCTCCCGCGCCGCCTCCGCCGCCTCCGCCATCACCGTCGCCCTGACGGCCGGCGCACTCCTGCTCTCCGCCGTCCCCGCCCACGCGACGGCCAGCCCGACCCAGATAGCCACCTCGAAGAGCACCGGCGTCACCTACCTGAAGTCGCTCCAGGCCGCCGACGGCAGCTACGTCACCGGCGGCGGGCTCTCCAACGAGTGGGCGTTCAGCGCACTCGCGGCCGCCGGCACGGCCGCCGCCGACGTCACCCCCGGCGGCGACCCCACCAAGAACGCCCGCCTGGTGTACCGCAACCAGCTCGCCGCCCCCGGCTGGCCGAGCGCCTCGCCGGTCGTCACGGACTACGAGCGCGGCATCCTCAACGCCTACGCCGCCGGCATCGACCCCGCCCGGGTCGGCCCGGGCCGCAACCTCGTCGCCGACCTCGCCGCCTACTGGCAGACCGCCGAACCCGGCTACTACGGCCCGTCCGCCAACTTCAACGGCACCGTCTTCGGCCTCCTCGCCCTCGCGGGCGCCAAGACCCAGGCCGGCAGCCCCCGCGTCCCGCAGCCGCTGCTCGACGCCTCCGTCACGGCGGTGCGCGCCAACCAGCACAACGACGGCGGCTGGAACTTCAGCAAGGCCGCGGGCGACCCGAACGCCCTCGCCCAGGGCAGCGACATCGACATGACCGGTGCCGCCATGGCCTCGCTCTGCACCGGGGGCGTCCCCGCCACCGACCCGGCGATCGTCGCCGCCAAGAACTTCCTCAAGGGCAAGCTCACCGCCTCCGGCGCCTTCAACGCCATGTTCGGCGTCAACACCGACTCCAACGGCTGGGCCGTCTCCGGCCTCAACGCCTGCGGCATCAACCCCCAGGGCGCCGACTTCACCAGCGGCACCGGCAAGAGCCCCGTCGACTTCCTGATCGCCCAGCAGTTCAAGCCCGGCGGCGGCTTCAAGTACCTGCCCACCGACACCACCCCCTCCCCCTACGCCTCCGTCGACGGCCTGCGCGCCGTCGCCGGCGCCGGCTTCACCGCCACCCCGCCGGCCCCGACCACCGCCGGCGAGCCCGCCTGGGCCGCCGCCACCACCTTCGTCCCCGGCACCGCCGCCAAGCTCGCGCTGGTCATCGACGACGGCACCGGCGCGCTCAAGGTCTGCGCCGTCACCCTCACCCCGACCGGCACCACCGCGACCCTCGGCGACGTCCTCGACTCCGCCGCATCCGCGACCCCCGCCGGCTGCGTCACCGCCGTCACCCCGTCCTCCGGCACCGGCGCCGTCACCGCGATCAACGGCACCGCCAACAGCGGCTCCTCCACCTGGAAGGTCAGCCTGGACGGCGCCACCGCCACCACCGCCACCCGGGCCACCACCGTCCACCTCGGCGACACCGTCTCGCTCCGCTACGGCAACTGATCCGAAGGTCCCGGTCGTCCTGGACGCCGGGGACGAGCTTCGAACCGTTGAGATCGAGCGGGGCCCGTCAGCCGGCGGTCTTCCGGTCGGGTCAGTGGCTTGTCGGAGCCGTCGCCTAAAGTGCAGCTTCTGACGACGGGCGGCCGGAGAGGGGTCAGGTAATGACCGAGGCATGGGACCGACTGCGGGCGATCATGGGCGAGCCGGTGTACACCCCGGCGCGGGTGCCGTGGGAGCTGGCACCGGCCGAGCTCGGGGTCCAACTGCCGTCGGACTACCGGGCGTTCGTCGATCTGTACGGTGCGGTGAACCTGAACGGCGAGTGGGGTGTGCGGTCGCCGACGGAGCGCTCCCACGGAGTCGGTTCGCCGGGCGGCCTGGCGGGGTGGCGTTTCGAGAGCGACACCGAGTTCCGGGGGCAGGTCGAGGGCGAGGACGAGTTCTGGGACCAGGAGCGCACCCCTGTGTTCCCGGACCCGGGCGGGCTGCTGCCCTGGGGCATGAACAGCAACCACAACTACTGCTGCTGGCTGACCGACGGCCCGGACCCGGAGCAGTGGCCGGTGGCCGTCTTCTGCGACTTCGGTGGCGTCGACGACGGTGCGCTCGACCGTTTCGACGGCGGCTTCGCGGAGTTCGTGGCGACCGTACTCACCGGCGGCTACGCCCATGAGGACGAGTTGCTGGTGCGCCCGGACCCGGAGGAGTGGGGACCTCAACCGGCCCGGCCGCTCTGGACACCCGCCTACGACTGGACCGGCAAGGACTGGGGCGCGGAGTGGGGCATCACCTGGTACCGGCCCACCGGGTCGACGGAAATGCCCTGGACCAGGTAGCGGTGATCCGCCGACCTGGCATTCGCCTTCCCTCGCCCGGCGGCGCCGAACATCACGCAACAGCCGTACCGCCGGTGCCCCGGCCCCCCCTTCCGGAGGGGCCGGGGCACCGGGGTGCCGCCGGGGGTCAGAGCGCGGTGACGCCCGGCTGGGCGCCGGCGCCGAAGGACCAGCCCTCGACGTCGCCGGGTGCCGGGTTGTAGCTGCCCGCGCCGAGGTTGCTGTACGACCAGGGGCCGCCGTGCTGGGCGTGCCAGTACGACCAGTAGGCGCTGCCGGTGGGGTTGGTGCAGGTCGTCGGCAGGGCGTTGATGGTGCAGACGAAGCCCGGGTAGCGCGGGTGGAAGGTGTACGCGAACCCGGCACCGGTCAGCGCGGCCAGGCCGCTGGCCGGATCGCCGGGTGCGCAGCCGGTCTGGATGCCGCCGCCGACGGCGGTGGAGTCGACCACGACGGTGACGCCGGTGGTGCCGTCGCAGGCGGCGGCCTGTGCCTGCGGGGCTTGGACGGCGGAGGCGCCGAGCAGGCCGGCGGTGAGGGCAGCGGCGGCGGCGATCGAGCCGAGGGTGCGGCGGGTCGGGCGCGCGGGCGCCAGGGTGTCAGTCATCGGAGCTCTCCTCGCGGGGTCAGCGGGTGGTCAGCGGGTGGTCAGTGGGTGGTCGCCGGGCAGGCCGGCACGGGCGCGTCCGGGCGGGCACCGGCGGCGGAGAGGGTGGCCAGCGGGGTGCCGGCCAGGCCGAGGACGGCCTGCGCGGTGGCCCGGGCGCCGGTGGCCGGGTTGAAGCCGGTCGCGTCGTAGGCGACCGCCCCGCGCACGCCCGGGTCCGTGGCGCAGCCCTGCTGGAGCTTGACCAGGCTGCTCCAGCCCTTGAGGCCGGCCCCGAAGCGTCCGCCGGCGAGCAGTGCCTGCGTGGCGAGGCCGGTGGTGTTGGCGTTGGACGCGGCGGCCCCGGCGGCGGAGAAGCCGCCGTCGGCGTTCTGGTGGGCGGCCAGCCAGCCGAGCCCGGCGTCGGCCTTGGCGGTGCGGCCGGTCGCGGCGAGGGCCTGGGCGGCGAGCGCGGTGGCGTCCGGGTCGCTGGCGCAGGTGGCCTGGCCGAAGGAGACCGGGTAACCGCCGTCCGCGCACTGGCTGTCGGCGAGGAAGTCGACGGCGGCCGCCGGGGCGCCGCCGGCCGTGCGGTGCAGGGCGATCAGGGCGAGGGACTGGCCGAAGGCGTTGCTGTAGTCGCCCCACTGGGAGCGGTCGGAGAACCGGCCGTCGGCGGTCTGGAGGGAGCGCAGCCGGGCGGGCAGGTCGACGCCGCCGAAGGCCGTCGGGTTCCCGCCGCGCACCTCGACGGCGAGCAGCAGCTTGGCGGTCGCGCCCGCGTAGGCCTCGGTGGTGCCGTCGCCGAGGTAGCCGGTGATGATCTCGGGCTTGGCCAGCCAGGCGGTGGCCTTCGTGGCGGCCTGGTCGGAGCTGTGCGAGGCGGCGAAGGCCAGCACGGCGTCGATGGTCAGGCCCTGGTCGGGGTAGGCGGTGCCGTTGAAGACGGACTCGAAGTGGTCGCCGTCGACGAGCTGGCGGGCCAGCCAGCCGCCGGCGGCGGCGTCGGGGCGGATCGTCGAGGACGAGGTCGCGCCAGCAGGCGCGGCCTGGGCGGCAGCGGCCGCCGGGAGGACGGTGGCGAGGGCGAGCGCGGGTATCGCGAAGAGGCGCAGGGGGCGTCGGACCAGGGACACGGTGGGCCTTTCCGGGCCCGCACGCAGGGGCCCGGAGGACATCGGCCACAGCCGGGGCAGCCCTCGGAGCTCCGGCCCGCAGACCACGACGGGAGGAGGGGACGACACACCTCCGCCGCCGGGTACTCGGGCTCGCCGCCGGCGTGGAGCCGGCGGCCTACCGTTGCGGGTCAGCGCCGGATTCGAACCGGACTTCCCCCAGCGGCGGAGTCACAACTTGACGGCCCATCATGGCGATACGGAAAAGATCCGGTCAAGGGTTCGTACGTCACATCACGGTGGTCCACACCCGGCTTCGCGACCCGCCCCTCCCGGCCGAGACACCGTCAGTGCGCTCAGTCCGCTCGGGACTCCTGGAATTCCATCACGGCCGCGCCGTGCTCGTGAGCCCACTGAGTCAGCACGGCGATCGGCTTCACCAGCGTCCGGCCCAGGTCCGTCAGCACGTACTCGACCTTCCCGGACTCGGCGTGGCGGTCGACCAGGCCGTACCCCTGCAGGCGGCGCAGCGTCTGGGTCAGCACCTTCCGCGAGATGCCGCCGATCAGGTCGACCAGCTCGCCGTGTCTGCACGGTTCCCGGCTCAACGCGAACAGCACGGCCACCGCCCACTTGTCGGCGATGATCTCGATCGCCAGCCGAGCCGGGCAGTCGGCGAGGAAGACACTGCCGGAGTACTCACGCATGACCCGACGGTAGCCCGCCGCCGGGAACCCGGAGGTACCTACCGCCTCACTAGCGTCCACTGCGGAAGCCATCGAGCCATCGAGCCATCGATCAGGGGAGCAGGGGAGCCGTATGAGGGCAGAGACCGAATGGCCGGGCGGGCGGAAAGTCGTCGCACTGGTCACCGTCGCGCTGGAGCTGTGGTCACCAGGGCACTGGCCCGCCTACGCGCCGATGGCCGCGGCGTGGCCGCTGTCCGGCATCGACGACACACACAGCACCTCCTGGGCGGACTACGGCGTCACCACCGGCATCTGGCGGCTGCTCGACGTCCTGGGTGACCTGCCCGCCACCGTCGGCGTCAGTGGACTGGTGGCCGAGCGGCACCCCGAGACCGTCGAGGCCGTGCACGAGGCGGGTCACGAGATCGCCGCACACTCCTGGGCCCAGGACGTGGTGCCCGCGCTGCTCGACGTCGATGCCGAGCGGGCCAACGTCCTTCGCTGCACCGACATCCTTCGCCGGGTCACCGGTGTTCGCCCGGCGGGGTGGATGAGCCCGCGCGCCACCGGTTCGCGGCACACGGTCGACCTGCTCGCCGAGGCCGGCTACCGCTGGACCGGGGACCACGGCGACCACGACCTCCCGCAGGTCCTGTCCACCGTTCACGGTCCTCTGGTCTCCCTCATGCACAGCGACCACTCCGACGTCCGCGACGCCGCGGCCGGCCCGTACGCCTACCGCGACCTTCACCGTGAGCTGCTGAACCAGCTGCTCGCCGCCCCCGGCCCGGGCGTCTTCCACCTGACCGTCCACGCCCACGTCGGAGGCCGACCGCTCCTCGCGGGCATGGTCGGCCAGGTCCTCGACCACATCCGCGAGTCCGGCGACGTCTGGGTCGCCACCCACGCCCAGCTGGCCGAACACGTCCTGACACACCAGGGAGGAACGCCATGACCCACGTCCTCGTCGTCGGCGGCACCGGAGCCATGGGCAGCCACGTGGTCCGCCACCTGCTGGCCACCACCGACGCCACCGTCACCGTCCCCACCCGCCACCCGGAGTCCGCCCGCGCCACCGGACTCGCCGCCACCGCGCCCGACCGCGTGCGACTGGTCCGCTCCGACCCGGCGGCGCTCGAGGTCCTGATCGGGCAGGCGGACCACGTGTTCGCCAACACCGACTTCTTCGCGACGGGCAGCGCGGTGGGTGAGTACCGGCAGGGGCTGCACTTGCTGGCCGCCGCCGAGCGGGCCGGCGTGGAGCGCTTCATCTGGTCCTCGTTGGACAGCGCGGTGTCCCTGACCGGCCACCCCGTCCCGCATTTCGACAGCAAGGCCGCCGTCGCCGCCCACATCGGCCTGATGCGGTCGGAGGAGATGCTCCGCAAGGAGACCGACGGCTGGTACACGGACCACGTCTCGGTGCTGACCACGGCGCCGTACTTCGAGAACCTGCGGGACCGACTCGCCCCCCGGCCGGACGGCAGGGGCGGCCTGGTCTTCAGGCTCCCCCTCGGCGCCGCCCACTACCCGCTCGTCGCCCTCGACGACATCGCCTGGTTCGCCTGCCACATGTTCGACAACTGGCAGTCCTGGGGCGCCCGCGACCTCGCGGTGATCGGCGACAGCCTCACCGGCGACGAGATCGCCGCCACCTTCGCCCAGGTCACGGACACCCCCAGCACCTACCTCCCGATGCCGCACGACGACCTGCGCACCGCCGTCCCCGGCTTCAGCCACGACTACGCGGCGATGTTCCGGTTCTTCGCCGACCGTGACCTCTACGCCCGAGACCGGGACATCGGCCTCCTGCGCCGCCTGCACCCCGACGTGATGACCTTCGAGGACTGGCTGCACTACACCGGATGGACGGGATGACCAGGACCTTCCCGGTGCGCCACCCCCCGGGCGAGGGGCGGCGCACCGGGCGGGCTGTCAGCGGTTGAGGAACTCCGGCGGGCGCTTCTCGGCGAAGGCCGCCATACCCTCCTTCTGGTCCGCCGTGGCGAACGTGGCGTGGAACAGGCGCCGTTCGAAGCGCACGCCCTCGGCGAGCGTGGTCTCGTACGAGCGGTTGACGCTCTCCTTGAGCATGACCGCAGCCGGGGTGGACATCGCCGCGACGGTCTCGGCCACCGTCAGGGCCTCGGCCAGCAGCTGGTCCGCCGGGACGATCCGGGAGACCAGGCCGGCCCGCTCGGCCTCCTCGGCGCCCATCATCCGGCCGGTCAGGCACAGTTCCATCGCCTTCGCCTTGCCGACCGCCCGGGTCAGCCGCTGCGAGCCGCCGATGCCGGGGATGACACCGAGCTTGATCTCCGGCTGCCCGAACTTCGCGGTGTCCGCCGCCAGCAGGACGTCGCACAGCATCGCCAACTCGCAGCCGCCGCCCAGCGCGTAGCCCGCCACCGCCGCCACCACGGGCTTGCGCAGCGCGGCGAAGCGGTCCCAGGCGGCGAACCAGTCGCCGAGGTAGGCGTCGACGAAGTCGAGGGACTGCATCTCCTTGATGTCGGCGCCGGCCGCGAACGCCTTCTCCGAGCCGGTGATGACCAGGCAGCCGATCTCCGGGTCACGGTCGAACTCCGTTGCCGCCTGCACGACTTCGTTCATCAGGAGGGTGTTGAGCGCGTTGAGCGCCTTGGGCCGGTCGAGCGTGATCAGCCCCACCCGGCCCTTGCGCTCGACCAGGATCGTCTCGTAGCCGGTCACTTGCCGTCCTCCCTCAGGGTGGTGATGATCGCCGAGAAGTCCAGGCCGGCGTCGTCGTCGGCCTGCGCGAAGTCCGCGTACAGCTGTGCCGCCCTGCGTCCGAGTTCGGTGGGCAGGCCGGCGGCCTCGGCGGCCCCGGCGGCGAGGCCGAGGTCCTTGGCCATCAGGGCGGCGGCGAACCCGGCCGCGTAGTCGCGGTTGGCCGGGCTGGCCGGCACCGGCCCGGGGACGGGGCAGTTGGTGGTGAGCGCCCAGCACTGGCCGGAGGCGGTCGAGGCGACGTCGTAGAGCGCCTGGTGGCTGAGCCCGAGGCTCTCCCCGAGCACGAAGGCCTCGCTGACCGCGATCATCGAGATGCCCAGGATCATGTTGTTGCAGATCTTCGCGGCCTGCCCCGCACCGGGGGGTCCGCAGTGCACGACCTTGCGGCCCATCGCCTCCAGCACCGGTCGGGCCGCCTCGAAGTCCGGCTCGGCGGCTCCGACCATGAAGGTGAGGCTCGCGGCCGTGGCGCCGACCACCCCGCCGGAGACCGGCGCGTCCACGGCCCGGTGCCCGGCGTTCACGGCGAGGTCGTGCGCCGCCCGGGCGTCCGCGACGTCGATCGTGGAGCAGTCGACGAAGAGCGTTCCCGGGCGGGCGGCGGGCAGCAGGTCCGCGTAGGCGGCCAGCACGTGCCGGCCGGCCGGCAGCATGCTGATGACGACGTCGGCCTCCCGTACCGCCTCGGTCGCGGACCGCGCCGGACGGACGCCGCTCTCCGTCCGGGACGCCCGCCGCAGCGCCTCCGGCGCCAGGTCGTAGCCGGTCACGGTGTGTCCGGCCGTGGCGAGGTTGGCGGCCATCGGGCCGCCCATGTTGCCGAGTCCGATGAATCCGATGACTCCGTTGAATCCGTTGAATCCGTTGAATCCGTTGCGGTGGGTCACCAGCGCTCCAGGGGTGTGGTGGGGGCCAGGCCGAGTTCCCGGTCGCCGAGCGGGGCGAAGTAGCGGGCCACCGTGGCGGGCTCGACGGCGCTCAGCGTCGACGGGTTCCACCGCGGGGAGCGGTCCTTGTCGATCACCTGGGCGCGGATCCCCTCGGCCAGGTCCGGCGTGGAGAGCGCCGCGCAGGAGGTCCGGTACTCCTGGTCGAGGACGGCCTCCAGCGGGCCGAGGGTGCGGGCCCGGCGCAGGGCGGCGAGGGTGGCCTTCACGGCGGCGGGCGAGTTGGCGGCGATCCGGTCCGCGGCCTCCTTGGCCTCCGGTTCGCCGCTGTCCCGCAGGCGGTCGAGGATCTCCTCCACGGTGTCGGCCCCGTAGCAGTGGTCGATCCAGGCCCGCCGGCCGTCCAGCACGCCGGCCGGTGCGGGCCCGACGTTCCGTTCGAGGGCGTCGTGCACGGGGAGTTCGGCCAGGTCGTCCAGCAGCGCGGGCAGCCGCTCGGCCGGGACGAAGTGGTCGGCGAGGCCGCAGAGCAGCGCGTCACCGGCGCCGACGGAACCCGCGGTCAGGGCGAGGTGGGTACCCAGCTCTCCCGGTGCGAGGGCGAGCAGGTAGGTGCCGCCGACGTCGGGGACGAAGCCGATGCCGGCCTCGGGCATGGCGATGCGTGTGGTCCCGGTGACGATCCGGACGCTGCCGTGGGCGGAGACCCCGACCCCGCCGCCCATCACGATGCCGCTCATGAGCGCGACGTAGGGCTTGGGGTAGCGGGCGATGCGGGCGTTGAGGCGGTACTCGTCGCGCCAGAACTCCTCGACGGCGCCCGGGTCCGCGCCGGTGGCGGCGCGGTGGATGGCGACGATGTCGCCGCCGGCGCAGAAGGCCCGCTCACCGGCGCCGGTGATGACCACGGTTTCGACCCGCTCGTCCTCCTCCCACGCGTCCAGGGCTTCGGAGATCCTTCGCACCATGCCGTGGGTGAGGGCGTTCAGGGCTGCGGGGCGGTTGAGGACGATCAGGCCGGCCCGGCCCTCGCGGTGGACCAGGACCTCGTCGAGGTCGTTCCCGGCCATCACGCGGCCCCGGTCAGGCCGCGGGCAACGATGACGCGCATGATCTCGTTGGTTCCTTCCAGGATCTGGTGCACCCGCAGGTCGCGGACGATCTTCTCGATGCCGTACTCGGCCAGGTAGCCGTAGCCGCCGTGCAGTTGGAGCGCCTGGTTGGCGACCTCGAAGCCGGTGTCGGTGGCGTGCCGCTTGGCCATCGCGCACAGCTCCGGCGCTCTGGGGTCCCCCCGGTCCAGGGCCGAGGCGGCCCGCCAGAGCAGCGACCTGGCCGCCTCCAGCTCCGTGGCCATGTCGGCGAGCCGGAACTGCAGCGCCTGGGCGTGCAGGAGCCGGGCGCCGAACGCCTCGCGGTCCGCCAGGTAGCGGGTGGCCCGCTCCAGGGCGTCCTGCGCTCCGCCGAGGGAGCAGGCGGCGATGCCGAGCCGGCCTCCGTTCAGCCCGTTCATGGCGATCCGGAAGCCCTCGCCCTCGACTCCGAGGAGGCGGTCGGCCGGGAGCCGGACGCCGTCCAGCCGCACCTGGCGGGTGGGCTGGGCGTTCCAGCCCATCTTCTTCTCGTCGGGCCCGAACGAGACGCCGGCGTCGTCGCGTTCGACGACGAACGCGGACACCCCGCCGGCCCCCGGTCCGCCGGTGCGGGCCATCACCAGGTAGACCCGGGAGGCCCCTGCGCCCGAGATGAACTGCTTGACGCCGTCGAGGACCCAGTGGTCGCCGTCCCGGCGGGCTCGGGTGGTCAGTGCCGCCGCGTCCGAGCCCGCGCCGGGCTCGGTGAGGCAGTAGCTGGCGGGGGTCGCCATGGCGCTGAGGCCCGGCAGCCACCGGGCGCGCTGGGCGTCGTCGCCGTAGCGGTCGATCATCCAGGCGACCATGTTGTGGATGGACAGGTAGGCGGCGATGGACGGGCAGCCGGTGGCCAGCGCCTCGAACACGAGCACGCCGTCGGCGCGGGTGAGTCCGGAGCCGCCGGACTCCTCGCGGACGTAGACACCGGCCAGGCCGACGTCCGCCGCCTTGCGCAGCACGTCCACCGGGAAGTGCTTGGCCTGGTCCCACGCGACCGCGTTCGGCGCCAGGTGTTCGTGGGCGAAGGCCCGGGTGGTCGCCGCGATGGCGAGCTGGTCCTCTGTGAGGTCGTGCACGGCGCCCTCAGCCCATCGTCGGGATGGTGAAGCTCGCGCCCTCCTTGACCCCGGAGGGCCAGCGCGAGGTGACGGTCCGGGTGCGGGTGTAGAAGCGGATCGAGTCCGGCCCGTGCTGGTTGAGGTCGCCGAACCCGGAGCGCTTCCAGCCGCCGAAGGTGTGGTACGCGACCGGCACGGGGATCGGCACGTTGACGCCGACCATGCCGGTGTTCACCCGGCGGGCGAAGTCCCGCGCCGTGTCGCCGTCCCGGGTGTAGATGGCCACGCCGTTGCCGAACTCGTGCTCGCCGGGCAGGCGCAGCGCCTCCTCGTAGTCGGCGGCGCGGAGCACGGTCAGGACGGGGCCGAAGATCTCCTCCCGGTAGATCCGCATGTCCGGCGTGACGCGGTCGAACAGCGAGGCGCCGAGGAAGTAGCCGTCCTCGTGCCCCTCCAGCCGGAAGTCCCGCCCGTCGACGACGAGTTCGGCGCCCTCCTCGACCCCGAGGTCCAGGTAGCCGCGGACCCGCTCCAGCGCGTCGGCGCCGACCAGCGGGCCGAAGTCCGCCGCCGGGTCGTCCGAGCGCCCGACCTTCAGCGCGGCGATCCGCTCGACCAGTTTGGCCACCAGGGCGTCGGCGGTCTCCTCCCCCACCGGGACGGCCACCGAGATCGCCATGCAGCGCTCGCCGGCCGAGCCGTAGCCGGCGCCGATCAGCGCGTCCGCGGCCTGGTCGAGGTCGGCGTCCGGCATCACGACCAGGTGGTTCTTGGCGCCGCCGAAGCACTGCGCCCGCTTCCCGTGCGCGGCGGCGGTGGCGTACACGTACTGGGCGATCGGTGTGGAGCCGACGAACCCGACCGCCTGCACCCGCGGGTCCTCCAGCAGGGTGTCGACGGCCTCCTTGCCGCCGTTGACCACGTTCAGCACGCCCGGCGGCAGCCCGGCCTCCAGGAACAGCTCGGCGAGGCGCAGCGGCACCGAGGGGTCGCGCTCCGAGGGCTTGAGGACGAAGGCGTTGCCGCAGGCGATGGCGGGTGCGGCCTTCCAGAGCGGGATCATCGCGGGGAAGTTGAACGGCGTGATGCCCGCGACCACGCCGAGCGGCTGGCGCATCGAGTACACGTCGATGCCGGTGCCCGCGTTGTCGCTGAACTCGCCCTTCAGTAGGTGCGGGATGCCGGCGGCGAACTCCACGACCTCCAGGCCGCGTTGGATGTCCCCGTGGGCGTCGGCCACGGTCTTGCCGTGCTCGGCGGACAGCAGCCGGGCCAGCTCCTGCTTCTCCTGCTCGACGAGTTGGAGGAAGCGCAGCAGGACGCGGGCGCGCCGCTGCGGGTTCCACGCGGCCCATGCGGGCTGGGCCTGCGCGGCGTCGGCGATCACCGCCTCGACCTCGGCCCGGCTCGCCAGCGGCACCCGGGCCTGCACCCGGCCGGTGTTGGGGTCGTACACGTCGCCGAAGCGACCGGAGGTGCCGGCGGTGGGCTTGCCGGCGACGAAGTGGGTCAGTTCTCGGACCATCGGGTTCCTTCTCTCGACAGGTGGGGAGAGGAGGAGGATCGGAGGCCGCCGCCCGTCGGCGGGCACACGGTGGTGCGCCCCGCGACACGGGCGTGCGGCGGCGGAACGGAACGTCAGGGCGTCGGGGCCCCGGCGGCCGTCGGCACGGGACGACCAGGAGCGGCAGTGGAGCGGGAGCAGCCCGGAGTCATGCGTGTCGTCTCCATCCTCGTGGAAAACACGGAACACCCGCGGCCGGTATCCTGACTCCCGGATCACCGCACGCCCCCAGGCCTTCCCGGCTGGCTGCCAGTGGCCTTCGTCTGCGAGGACGAACTCCCCGGTCACAGTGGCGGGACCGTGCCGGACTCACACCGGCTTCCCTGACACCGCGGACCTGCCGTCGACCATATAGTTGGACGTCCTAGTAAGTCCAGAGGCCCGCACGCGCGTTGCGCCATCGGCTTTCCACCGCGCCGAGCGGCACGTGACCGGACGGCGTCCGCCATCAGGCACCCGGCAGCGCGGGGCCACGAGCCCGTAAAGTTAGCTGAGGCACACCTAAGCAACACAGGCCGGGCCCATCTTCGCCATACCGGCGCGGGCAGGCCTCGGCCGCCGACCGCTGTCGGCGCCGGAGGTGCGCCTGCCGGGAGTGTGCCTGCCGGGAGTGTCGGGACAGGGAGAACGATGTGAGGGTCGGTCGGGACGCCAGGCGTCCGCACGGGGAACTGGTCGCGGACGTGCTGGCGGTGTTGTGGGCGGCCGGCGAGCCGCTGACCGCCCAGCAGGTCAAGGAGGCGCTGGACCACGGGCTGGCCCGCACCACCGTGACGACGATCCTCACGCGCCTGCACGAGAAGGGGACCCTGGTCCGCAGCCGCCCCGCGCGGTCCTTCGCCTACGCCCCGGTGGAGGACGCCGCCGGACTGGCGGCCGGGCGCATGCGCCGGGAGTTGGAGAAGGAACCCCAGCGCGACCTCGTGCTGAAGCGGTTCGTCTCCTCCCTGTCCGAGGACGACGAGGACGTCCTGCGCCGCCTGCTCCTCGATGCCCAGACCGAGGCCCAGAGCGAGGCCCAGACCGGGGCCAGGGCCGCGACCGCGGCGGACTCCGGCAGGCCCGGGCCCGAGGACGACGCATGGGCCTGATCCTGACGATCGTCGCCCTGGCCCTGCTGCTCCCCTGGGCCGCGGCGCCCGCCGCACGCCGCTTGGCCCTGCTGCTCCCTCCGCGCGAAGCCTCGCTCGCGCTCACGGGCGCGGCCGTCCTGCTGGCGGGCGGTACCGTCGCGGCACTCGCCGGGCTGTTCCACGTCCCGTTCCTGGCAGGCCTGGAGCACCTGCCGCTGTCCGGCGTCGTCGCCCGGTGGCCGGCGGTGGTGCCGGTGTCCTGCGCTGCCGGGGCCGCGCTGGCCGTCCAGGCCGTACGGCTGACGCTGCGGTGGCGCGGGCACCGCGTGCTCCTCGCCCGTGCCTGGCGCCTGACCGCTGATGCGACGAGCGACGGCGACCTGCTCGTGGTCGCGGGCAAGGACGCCGAGGCCTTCGCCCTGCCCGGCCACCGGGGGCGCCCCGGCCGCGTCGTCGTCTCGGCCGGCATGCTGAGCGCGCTGGGCCCGGCGGAGCGCGCGGTGCTGCTCGCCCACGAGCGCGCCCACCTGCGCGGGCGCCACCATCTGCTGTCCGCCGCCGTCGACCTCGCCGCCGCCGTACACCCGGCGTTGGCCCGGCTGCGGGCCGACCTCGACTACCACCTGGAACGCTGGGCCGACGAGCAGGCCGCCGCCGCGGTCGCCGACCGGCGCACCGCCGCGACCGCCATCGCCCGGGCGGCCCTGGCCGGATCGCCGTCCGCCCGCCGAACCGCCGGGCCCCTGCTGTCCGTGAGCACCGGCCCCGTGCCCCAGCGCGTCCAGGCCCTCCTGGGCCCCGCACCCGCCCGCCCGACCGGCCGCAGGGCGCGGGCCGCCGTCGCCCTGGTCGCCGCCGTCACGGTCGCGGCCCTGCTCGGCGCGGCCTTGGCCTACGGGCTGCACGAGTACGTCGAGTACGCGGCCCGGACCCTGAGGGCCCACGGCACGGTCTGACGACATCGATGTAGACCAACCGTGCGGGTCCGGGTATGGTGAGGCTCGGCTTACCCGTGCGGGCCTTGGCGCAGCCGCCCGCCCGCCGGCGATCAGCGGCCGCGTTCACTCCGGCCTCCGGGCTCGGCGTCCCCGCGCGGGTGCCGCCACCATGGCCCCGGTCCGAGAACACGGCGGCCACCGGACGATGGGACCTGGCGTGTACGACGGGAGGACGGGCTCGACGAGCCCCTTCGAACAGACCGTCTACCTCCTGTCGACGGCCGGCAGGGCGGTCGACCGGCTGCTGGCCGACCGGCTCGACGCGAGGGGAATGGGCCCGGCCCATCAGACGCTGCTGTCCGCACTCGCCCAGCTGGGGCCGCACGGGCGCCGCGACCTCACCGAGCACGCCGCCGCAACCGCAACCGCCGCAACCGGGGCCGACTCCGCCCAGGCACTGGACGACCTCCTGTCGGCAGGCCTGGTGCACTCCATGGTCGTCCAGATCGGCGGGCGGCAGGAGGTGCTGACGATCACCCCGGCCGGGCAGGCAGCGCTGGACGTGCTGCACGACGACGCATCCGCCGTCCAAGGCGACCTGCTCGCCTCGTTGACGAAGGGCCAGCGCGCCGAACTCAACTCCCTGCTGCGGCGGGTGTGCACGGCGGCCGCCCGCGGCGCGGGACACCGCACACCCCCGCCCTCGGGCCCCGGCTGGGTGCTCACCGGCGGGCAGCGCCGACGGTGGATCTCCGAGTAGGAGTCAGCGGACGCCGGCGGGCTGCTGCGCGGTGAGCGGTGCGGAGTGGGAGCCCGCGAGAGGCAGGACGTGGTCGGCGTGGCCCGTGACGAGGGGGAGGTCGTGGCTGACGAGGACCACCGCCAGGCCCCGGCTGGTGCGCAGGTCGTCGAGAAGGTCCATGAGCGCGGCGGCGGTGTCGGTGTCGAGGGCGGAGGTGACCTCGTCGCAGAGCAGGACGTCGGGTTCGGCGGCCAGGGCGCGGGCGAGGGAGACGCGCTGGCGTTGGCCGCCGGAGAGTTCGTGGGGGTGGCGGGTCGCGTAGTGCGGGGGCAGGCCGACGGCGGTGAGCAGTTCGGCGACGCGCTCCTCGCACCGGGCGGCGGGAAGGCCGAAGTGCAGCTTCAGCGGCCGGGTGAGGGTGGCACCGACGGTGTGGGCCGGGTTGAGGGCGCCGAGGGGGTTCTGGGGGACGAGCTGGATGCGGCGGCGCTGGTCGCGGCTGCGGCGCCGGTAGGACGGGGCCAGGTGTTCGCCGTGGAGGATGACGCTGCCGGACTCGGGCCGGTGAAGGCCGGCCAGGGTGCGCAGCAGCGTGCTCTTGCCGCATCCGGACGGGCCGGTGATCCCGGTCAGCGTGCCGGGCATCAGGGCGAGGTCGACGGCGGCGAAGACGCGGTGGCGGGTGCGGACCGTGCCGATGCCGGCGCTGAGCGCCTTCACCTCCACGACGGGCGGCATTCCGGAGGCGGCCCTGGTACGAACGCGTGCGGCCTGCACGGCCGTTGCCGGCACAACCCCAGCCCCAGACCCCGCCGGGGCCGGGGCCGGGGCCGCAGGAAGGCGGTCGGGCCACAGGGCCAGCACGTCGTCGGCGCAGCGGGCGACGAAGTCCGGGTCGTGGCTGGTGAGGGCGATGGCGAGGCCGTCGGAGTCGGCGATCTCGCGCAGCAGGTCGGCGATGTCGTCGCGCAGGGCCGGGTCGAGGCCGGCGGTGGGTTCGTCGAGGAGGAGGATCTCGGGCCGTCGGGCGAGGGCGCGGGCAAGGGCGACACGCCGCTGCTGACCGCCGGACAGGCCTGCGGGGCGGCGGTGTTCGAGGCGCTCGCCGACCGGCAGGCGGACGGCGCGCAGCAGGTCGGGTACGGAGGTTCGGCGGCGGTCGGCGGCGGTCTCGGTCAGGAGGCGGTCGACGCGCATGCGCGGGTTGAGGTCTGAGCCCGGGTCCTGGCCGACGAAGGCGAGCTTGTGGCGGCGAAGGCGGCGCAGGTCCTCGGGCGGGAGGGCGAGGATGTCGTGGCCGAGGACGTCGAGGGTGCCGGTGGTGACGCGGGCGCCTGGCGGGAGGGCTCCGGCGAGGGCGCGCAGGAGGGTGGTCTTGCCGGCGCCGGAGGGGCCGGTGACGGCGGTGACCCGGCCCGGGGTGAGGGCGAGAGTGGCGTCGGTGAGCAGGGGCGTACCCGCGAGGGCGATGGACAGGCCAGTGGCGCGGGCGGCGGGGGCGGCGATACTCACAGCGGGGTCTCCGGGGTCGGCCGGGCGGGGGCGAGGGCTTCGGCGGCGAGGTTGACGCTGATGGCGAGCAGCCCGATGGCCAGGCACGGCGCGCCGACCGCCCAGGGGTTGAGGGTGATCCCGGCGGCGTTCTCGCGGATCATCAACGCCCAGTCGGCTTCCGGGGGTTGGGGGCCGAGCTGGAGGAAGGCGGCGACCGAGACGATGTAGACGCCTTCGACGAAGCGCAGGCCGAACAGGGCGAGGAGGGTGGAGCGCAGGTTGGGCAGCACCTCGCGGACCGTCAGGTGCCACAGGCGTTCGCCGCCGACGGCCGCGGCCTCGACGTAGCCGGTGGCGGCGATGGGGGCGGCTGCCGCGGCGACGATGCGCACGGCGTAGGGAATGCCCAGGAGGGTGGCGGCGGCTGCGACGGCCAGGCGTCCCCCGGCGGGCCAGGCCAGGGCGATGAGCATGATGGCGAGGACGGAGGGCAGGAGGATCGTCAGGTCGGCGGCGCGTTCGATCCACCGGCCGAGCCGGGGCCGCAGGACGGCGAGGATGCCGAGGACGGTGGCCGCCGCCGTGACGACCAGGGCGATGGCCACGGCTGTGGCGATCAGGGGTGCGCCGCCGGTCAGCAGGCGGCTGAGGACGTCGCGGCCGAGCTGGTCACCGCCGAGCGGCGCGTCGCCGCCGGCTTCGGCGTAGGGGAAGGTGACGGGGGTGTCGATGGGGTGAGGGGCGAGGAGCGGTCCGGCGAGGGCGAGGAGGACGAGCAGGAGCGCGGGGACGGCGCGGACGAGCACGTGCCTGCGTCGCCGGGTGGCGGGCGCGGGGGCCGCTGCGGTCGGGGCATCGGCGGTCATCGGCGCTCCTCTCCGAGGGCGGTGGTGCGGATGAGGTCGGCCAGCAGCAGGAGCAGGCTGATGGCGGCGCCGGCCGCGGCCACGACTCCGGCGACGAGCGGGGTGTCACGGTCGGCGATGGCCCCGGCCAGGACGGCGCCGATGCCGGGGTAGTTGAAGAGGGTCTCGACGACGACGGTGCCGCCCAGCAGCATGCCGGCGGAGGTGGCGATGCCGACGGCGATGGCGGACAGGGCGCCGGGGAGCATGTGGTGGCTGAGGATGCGTCGGCGCGCGAGGCCGTCGAGGACGGCGGCCTGGACGTGCGGCAGCGCGGCCTGGTCGGCGAGCGCGCCGCGCACGATGCGGGTGTTCCAGCCGATCTGGGGGACGGCCAGTGAGAGCACCGGCAGGACGAGCATGGTCCAGGACTCGGGGGCTCCGTCGGGGCCGGTGAGGGTGACGGCGGGCAGCCAGCCGGTCCACTGGGACAGCACGAGCAGGAGGGCGACGGAGACGACGAACTCCGGGAGGGCGAACGCGGCGGTGGAGGCGGCGTCGATGGCGCGGTCGGCGCGTCCGCCGGGGCGCAGGGCGGCCCAGCTCCCCAGCGCGAGGGCGCCGATGGTGCTCAGGGCGAGGGCGAGGGTGCCCAGGAGCAGGGTGTTGGGGAAGGGGCCGGCGAGGACGTCGGTGACGTGCTGGCCGCGCGCGGTGACGCCGAGGTCGCCGGTGGGCAGGCCGGTCATCCAGTCCCAGAAGCGTTCGGCCACCGGGCGGTCGAGCCCGAGGGCGCTGCGGCGGGCGGCGAGGTCGGCGGCGGTGACCCCGCGCTCGGCGGTCGCGCCGGCGGCGTCGCCCGGGAGCAGCTCGACGGCGGCGAAGACGCCGGCGAGCAGGACGACGAGCAGGGCCAGGCGCCGGGCCGCCTGCCGGGCGACCCGGCCCGCACCGGGGAGGATGCGGGCCGGGGTGCCCTGCGGCGCGCGGGCGCCGGCCGGCTGAAGCGTGGTCAACGCGCCAGCCAGGTCTTCTCGAGCTGGACGCGGCCGTAGCCGGGAAGCCTGGGCAGGTCGCGCACGGCGGCTCCGGCGAGGTCGATGCCGTCGGCCATGCCCCACAGCAGGTAGCCGGACTCGGCGAACTCGATCTCCTGGAGCCGGTACAGCAGCTTGTCGCGCGCGGCGGCGTCGGCGGTGCCCATGGCCGTGCGGTAGGCCTCGTCGAATGCGGGGTCCTTGAAGGCGGACTCGTTCTGGCCGGCGTCGGAGAGCATCGTCTTGGAGGCGAAGAAGACGACCGAGTCGTTGGTGCCCCAGTACGTCGTGTAGAGCGGCGCCTTGAGCCAGGTGGCGTCCCAGAAGACCTTGGAGTCCTGCTTCACGACGTTGATCTTCACGCCGGCCTCGCGGACCTGGGTGGCGAACAGGGTCGCGGATTCGGCGAGGCCGGAGACGTCCTCGGTGGTGATCAGGTCGTAGGTCCGGGAGGTGTCGAACCCGGCGTCGGAGAGCAGTTGCTTGGCCTTGGCGAGGTCGCGCCCCCGCTGCGGTATGTCCTTGGCGAAGGCGGGGTCGCCGGTGCCGAGGATGTCGTTGGCGACGCTGCCGTAGCCGGAGAGGACCTGCTTGACCATGGCGTCGCGGTCGACCGCCAGCTTCAGGGCCTCGCGCACCCGTGCGTCGGCGAACGGGCCGTCGGCGGTGCGCATGACGACGGGCATCGCCATGTCGTTGGGGCGGCGCAGGATCTGGACGTCCTTGCGGGCCTCGGCGGTGCGGGCGGCGACGGCGCCGACGTTGGAGGCGAGGTCGATCTGCCCGGCGAGCAGGGCGTTGGCCATGGCCTGCGGGCTCTCGAACAGGCGCACCTCGACGGCGTCGAGCAGCACCTTGCCTCCGTACCAGTTGTCGTTGCGCACCAGCCGGGCGTTGCCGTCGCGGTACCAGTCGAGCTTGAACGGGCCGGTGCCGGGGGCGCCGGCGATCGCGTCGTCCTTGGTGTCCTTCTTCAGGACGAAGGTGGTCAGACGGGTCAGCAGCGGCAGATCCGCGTTGGGGTAGTCGGAGACCAGGACGACGGTCTTCGCGTCCTCGGCCCTGATGCCCTCGGGCTGGATGCCTGGCAGCCGGCTCTTGCCCGCCGGGGTGTTGCGCAGGCGCTGCAGCGACCAGACCACGTCGGCGGCGGTGACCGGGGTGCCGTCGTGGAACGTCGCGCCGTCGGCGATCGTGAAGCGCCAGGTCTTCAGGTCCTCCGACGGCTTCCAGGAGGCCAGGCGCGGGACGGTGTTGGCGGTGGATCCGGGAACGGCCAGCGTGTCGTAGAGCAGACTGATGATCAGGTAGTCGCTCTCGTTGGCCTGCGTGCCGTGCGGGTCACGGGTGATCGCGGAGGCCTTGCCGAGAGCACCGACCTTCAGCGTCCCCCCGGCGCGGGGCTGCGAGGACACCGCGCCCGCGGACGCGGCGTCCTTGGATCCGCCCGCGCCACTGCCGCAGGCGGCGAGCGCGCCGGCCGCCCCGATACCGGCACCGGCCCACAGCAGCTGTCGTCTGGTGACGCCCACGTTCGTTCCTCGATTCGGGTTGAGCTCGATTTGCTTAGGCTTACCTACCCTAAGTTTGAGACGGGTCGCAAGCCGCCCGACGGAGCGCACCGGCCCACCGGGCGTGCGCCCCCCTGCCGCAAACAGCAATCCGAGCAGCGGAGTTGCCCCCGCGCGGCAGGTGCGCCGCCACCCCGAACTGAGACTACGTAAATGTAGACATCTGATCGGGTAAGGCTTGCCTTACCTCGAAGTCGTTGTTACGTTTCCTGTCGTCCGGCCGTCCGAGCCGACCCGGACCCCAAGCCTCACGCGCTGCTCCCGCCCGCCGTCCCGCACCGGCGCGGTGATGCCGCGTGCCCGCAACACCTCTCCCCACCCCTGCCCACGGAAGGCCCCGCCGTGCCCACCTGCCCTGCCCCGGTACGCCGTCTCGACACCGCCGCCACCGCGGAACTGACCGCCACCGCCGCCAAGCTGCTGGACTTCCACGGCTCCGCGACCAGTCCCCGCCTGCTGGCCGACCTGCCCGTGATGTGCGCCCAGCTCAGCCGCGAACTCCGGCACGCACTACGGCCCGTGGACACCGCCGACGGCCTGTTCGTGCTGCGCGGACTGCACCCGGACGACACGGAGCTGGGCCCGACACCCGGCCACTGGTCGACCGTCGGGGACGCGGGCGCGCTGTGGGACGTCGTGCTGCTGCTCGTCTCCACGCTGATGGGGACCCCGATCGCCTGGGACGGCCAGCAGGAAGGCCGGTTCGTGCACAACATCGTCCCCTCGCCCGGCCACGAGAGCGAGCAGACCGGTGCCTCCAGCTCCGTCCTGCTCACCCCGCACACCGAGGACGCCTTCCACCCCGGCCGCGCCCACCTGCTCCTGCTGTGCTGCATGCGCAACCACGACAACATCGCCACCACCGCGGCCAGCATCCGCCTCACCGACCTCGCCGACGAGGACGTCGCCCAGCTCAAGCGTCCGATCGTGCCGATCCTGCCCGACGACGCCTACGAGCAGGCCCGGCAGTTCGCCGGCCGACCCGCACCGGTGCCCACCCTCTTCTCGGCACCCGAGGGCCTGACCATGCGCTTCGACCCCGCCTACACGCCGGTCGAGGACGCCGACGAGACCTGGCGCGCGGCCTACCGGCGACTGGAGGACGAACTCGCCCGCGTCTCGGTGGCAGTGAGCCTGGAGCCGGGCGACGTGCTGGTCGTCGACAACGACATCGTCGTCCACGGCCGCGTCCCCTTCCGGGCGCGCTACGACGGCACCGACCGCTGGCTCAAGCGCGCCTCCGTGCGCGTCGAGGGCCGCCCCACCCGCCCGGTCGCCGAACACGACGAACACGGCTACGGCCAGGCCGCGCTCACCGCCTGACCTGCCTTCCTGCTCTCCTGCCATACCGACTTACCGCCTTCCAGATGCCACCTCACCCATCCGAAAGGGCACCCCCGTGGACCGCGACGACACCACCCTGCGCGTACTCTCCACCAGCGACCTCGCCGGCCTGGACATCACCCTGACCGACGTCGTCGACACCGTCGAACAGGCCTACCGCACCCTGGCCGCGGGCCAGTCCGACAACCCGCGCAAACTCACCGTCAAGCCCGCCGACGGACACTCCGTCTCCTACGCCATGCTCGGCCGCGACGGGGCGCGCAACGTCGTCGCCATCAAGACCTCGTACAAGCACGGCCTCGACAAGGGCCGCGAGGAGCAGCACTACTACACGACGCTGACCGTCTACGACGACGTCACCGGCCTACCGGTCGCCATGATGGACTGCTCGCGCATCGGCTCGCTCCGCACCCCGGCCGTCTCCGCCCTGCTGGCCCGCGAGTGCGCCTCCCCCGACGCCTCCACGGCGCTGGTGATCGGCACGGGCACGCAGGGCCGCCTCGCGCTGCCGTTCCTGCTCACCACACTGCCAAAGCTGGAACGGCTGCTGCTGGCCGGCACCCACCCCGACGGCATAGCCGCCGTCCGCCAGGAGCTGGAACGCCACTTCCCCGGCCGCGAGCTGGAGTTGGTCACCGACCTCAAGCGCGCCGCGCACGACGCGGACGTCATCGTCGCCACCGCCGGCGCTCACACCTCCGCCGCCGTCGAGGCCGACTGGCTGAAGCCCGGCGCGACCGCGATCCTCGTCGGCCACGGCCTCGCCCCGTCCACGCTGCACCGAGCCGACCGCATCATCGCCACCAGCGAGGCCCAGATGCGCGTCACCGGCACCGACATGGCCGACGCCGACGGCAACCTGCCCGCCGTCGACCTGGAGCTGCCCGCCGCCATCTCCGGCGTCTCCCAGGCCCGTACCGCACCCGGCCAGCGGATCTTCGCCTACAACAGCGGCCTGGTCGTCACCGACATCGCGCTGGGCCACCGCTTCGCCCAGCTCGCCGCCGACCAGAACCTCGGCACCGAGGTCGCGCTGTGGCGCTGACCCTTCCCGCCCACCCCGATCCCCTCCACGACAGGATCGCGGCCGGAGACCTCCTGCACGACCTCTCCCACGCCTTCGGCGGACCGTTCCACTTCGTGCTGCCCGAACGCTTCGACGCCAACCTCGCAGCCTTCCGGGCCGCGCTCGACGAAGCGGAGGTGGAGGGCACGGTGTACTTCGCGAAGAAGGCCAACAAGGCCGCCGCATTCGTCGAACGCTGCGCCCACGCGGGAGCCGGCGTGGACGTCGCCAGCCACGGCGAGCTGCGCGAAGCCCTCGGCCACGGTGTGCGCGGCGAGGACCTCGTCGTCACCGGGCCCGCCAAAGCCGAACCGCTGCTGCGCGTCGCGGCCCTCCAAGGCGCACTGATAGCCGTCGACTCCCTCGACGAACTGAGCCGCATCCTGCACCTGGACGTCCCCCGGCCCGTCCGCATCCTGCTGCGCCGCTTCCCACCCACCCGAACCGGGAGCCGCTTCGGCCTCACCGACGACCAGCTCGACACCGCGCTGCTGCGCTGCGCCACGGCGAAGGAGCGGGTCCGGATGGAAGGCTTCAGCTTCCACCTGTCCGGCTACGACGTGCAGCCCCGCGCCGACCTCGCCGGAGAACTCGTCGAACTCTGCCTCAAGGCACGGCTCCTGGGGCTGCAGGCCGACCGGATCAGCATCGGCGGCGGCTTCGCCGTCGACTACGTGCCCGCCGAGGCCTGGCACGCCTTCCTCGCCGAACAGGGCCCCGACGACTACCACGCCCGCAAGTCCTTCAGCACGGACGACTTCTACCCCTACCACTCGCCCGTCGCCGGGGCCGACGCCCTGCGGGCCGTCCTCTCCGCCCGCCCCCACGGCACGGGTGAGCCGCTGGCCGGGCGGCTGCGGGAGGCGGGCGTGATGCTGCTGCTGGAACCCGGACGCGCCCTGCTGGCCGGGGCCGGCTCCTCGGTGTTCGCCGTCCAGGGCGTCAAGGACCGCCCCGGGTACGGGATCGTCACCGTCGACGGCAGCAGCCTGAGCCTGTCCGAGCAGTGGTTCAACAGCGAGTACCTGCCCGACCCCCTGCTCCTCACCCCGCACCCCGACCAGGACGCCGCGGAGTACCGGGCGTGCGTGGGCGGGGCCAGCTGCCTCGACTCCGACCTGCTCACCTGGCGCAAGATCGCCTTCCCCCGCCGCCCCCGGGTCGGCGACCTGCTCGTCTATCCCAACACCGCCGGCTACCAGATGGACTCGAACGAGTCCCCCTTCCACGACCTCCCCCTGCCGGCCAAGGTCGTCATCCACCACGAGAACGGCCGGCTGCGCTGGCGTCTCGACCGCCGCCCGGCCCTGTGACCCGACACCGCCCCGCTCCCGAGAAAGCACCCCTCGCCATGACCGACGCCCTCCACCGCCCCCCGGTGGTCACCCGGATGACCGACCTCATCGGCTACACCCCGCTGTTCGAGCTCGCCCGCGCCGACAACGGCGCCCGCCTCCTGCTGAAGCTGGAGATGTTCAACCCCACCGGCAGCGCCAAGATCCGCATGGCCCGGCAGATGGTCCTCGACGCCGAGGAGCGCGGCCTGCTGCGCGAGGGCGGCCACATCATCGAGTCCACCTCCGGCAACACCGGCCTCGGGCTGGCCGTCGTCGCCGCCGAGCGCGGCCACCGCTTCACCGCCGTCGTCGACAACCACGCCGCCGCCGACAAGCTGCGCGGCATGAAGGCGATGGGCACCGAGCTCGTGTACGTCGACGCCGACACCGACGGCGAGGAGCTCCACACCGCCGCCCGCGAGGAACTGGCCGAGGAGATGGCCCGCGGCAAGGACAACACGTTCTTCACCGAGCAGCACAACAACCCCAGCAACGCGGTGGGTTACTTCGCGGTCGGCCGGGAGATCGCCCAGGCCCTCGACAACCGGGTCGACGTGCTGATCGGCGCGGTCGGCACCGGCGGCGGCCTGTGCGGCACCGCCCGCGAGCTCAAGAAGTACGTGCCCGGTGTCTCGGTCGTCGGTGTCGAGCCGAAGGGCTCCATCGCCTTCGGCCCGCCCGCCCACGACTACTACCAGTCCGGCACCGGCACCCCCGAAGGCGCCACCATCGGCCTGCTCGTCGACTACGACCTCATCGACGAGGGCGTCAAGGTCGGCGACGTCGAGGCCTTCGCCACCGCCCGCGTCGTCGCCCGCCGCACCGGCCTGCTCATCGGCGGCTCCGCCGGCGGCGTCGTCCACGACGCCCTGGCCCGCCTGACGGCCCTTCCGCCGGACGCCGTCATGGTCGCGTTCATCAACGACGGCGGCGAGAAGTACATGGATACCGTCTTCAACGACGACTGGATGACCGACCGCAACCTCATCGACGAGGCCGTCGAGGCCGAGATCGACGAGTCGCTCGCCAAACTCCGCAGGCCCTGACATCCAGAGACGTGACATCCAGAGACGTGACATTGAGAGACTGACACCCACCATGCAGCAGCTGACCACCCTGGCGCGCGACAGCCGCGCCCTCACCGCCCTCGCCGTCCCGCTCGCCCTCACCCAGCTCGCCCAGGTCGCCCTCACCACCACCGACACGATCATGATGGGCGTCCTGGGCACCGAGGCGCTGGCCGCCGGCGGCCTCGCCCTGGTGATCTTCAACCAGCTCCGCACCATGGGCGTCGGGCTGGTCACCTCCGTCGGCAACCAGGTGGCGGCGGCAGCGGCCCGCGCCGAGCGCGGCGCCGAGGAGACCGGGGCCAAGGAGACCGGGGCCAAGGAGACCGGGGCCGCCAGCGAACCGGCCACCGGCGCCGACCACGAGGTCCGGGGCCTGGTGCGGGCCGCGATGGCCGTCGCCACCCTCGCCGGGCTGGCCGGCGCCGTCCTGATGGTCCTCATCGGCCAGGCCGCCACCTGGCTCGGCCAGGACGCCACCGTCGCCCACCGCGCCCAGGGCATGCTCGCCGCCCTCGCCCCCGGCCTCGTGCCCTGCCTCTGGTTCCAGGCCGTCCGCCAGTTCACCGTCGGCATGCGCCGCCCCCAGGCCCTGCTGCAGATCACCCTCGCCTCCGTCGCCGTCAACGCCGCCCTCAACTGGGCCTTCATCCACGGCACCTGGGGCCTGCCCCGGCTCGGCCTCACCGGTATCGGCGTCGCCACCAGCAGCGTTTACCTACTGTCCTTCCTCGCCCTCTACGCCTCCGCCCGCCGCGACCCGCACCTCGCCCCCCTGCTCAGCCTCGACTTCTGGCGCGCCGATCCGGCAACCGTCCGCCGCCTGCTCGGCCTGGGCACCCCCATCGCGGCCACCTACGGCTCCGAGGCCGGGTTCTTCTCCGTCACCGCCCTGCTCGCCGGCAGCTTCGGCCCGGCGGCGCTCGCCGCCCACACCGCGGTCAACCAGCTCGTCTACATCGTCTTCCAGGTCGCCGTCGGCCTCTCCCACGCGGCCTCCATCAACGTCAGCCGCGAACTCGCCCTCGGCGAGCACGCGGCCGCCCGCCGGATCAAGAACACCGCACTCGCCTGCGGCGCCGCCGTCACCACCCTCGTCGGCATCGTCTACCTCACCGTCCCGGACCTCGTCCTGCGCCCCTACTTCGACCCGGACTCGCCCGCCGACCAGCAGGGTCTGACCATCGCGACCAGCCTCCTCGTCATGGTCGCCGTCCTGCAACTCTTCGACTGCGCCCAGAACATCGGCGTCGGACTGCTACGCGGCCTCGACGACACCAAGAGCGGCTTCCGCATCACCCTCATCGGCTACTGGGCCGTCGGCCTGCCCTCCGCCTGGCTCCTCGCCTACCCCCTCGGCGGCGACATCCGCG
Source organism: Kitasatospora sp. NPDC127121 (assembly GCF_042677305.1). Taxonomy (NCBI): domain Bacteria; kingdom Bacillati; phylum Actinomycetota; class Actinomycetes; order Kitasatosporales; family Streptomycetaceae; genus Kitasatospora; species Kitasatospora sp. NPDC127121. The sequence goes on from NZ_JBHXTQ010000041.1 coordinate 59,799, forward strand.
GCCTCTGGTTCGGGCTGCTCATCGGCCTCGCCACCACCGCCGCCCTCCTCCTGCGCCGCTACAGCCGCTCCCTCGCCGCGAAGGCCGCCGCGGCGCCCGCAGCCGTCTCCGCCGGAGCCTGACCGCCCGCCCGCCGGAGGTGCCGGGGCAAGGCCCCCACCCCGCCCTCCGGCGGCACGTGTCGTTCTTTCGCAGGCCCCCACCCCTTGCCGGAACGTTCCGGCATGGCTAGATTCTTCACCACGCCAGCAAAGCTGACTGAACTTTCAGTTATGCCGCAGGGTCGCGCCAGCACCAGAGAACAGAAGGAACACCCATGACCACGTCCACCACCACCGGCCGCACGGCCGCCGGGGGCCCCGCCTCCCGCACCTGCCGGACGTCCCGCCGGCAGACGAGGACGGTCCGCCCGTGACCTCGTACGCCGTCCTCACCTCCTTCGGCTCTCCGCTCGGCTCCCCCGGCCGCACCAGGCCGGCCGAACGCACGCCACTGCGCGTCGGGCTCGTGCAGATGCGCTGGTACGCCGACCCGGCCGAGCACGACGACCGGCTGCGCGAGGGCGTGGCACTCGCCGCCGCGCAGGGCGCGACGATGGTGTGCCTGCCCGAGCTGACCCGCAGCCCCTACTTCTGCAACACCGACGACCCGATGGCGGAGGGCGCCGCCCGCTACCTGGAGGACGTCGAAACCGGGCCCACCGCCAGCCTCGCCGCCGAACTCGCCGCGGAACTGGGCATCAGCGTCCACGCCTCCCTGTACGAGCGCGCCGAGGACGGCGGCCTCGGCTACAACACGGCCATCTGCGTGGACCGCGACGGCACCCTCGTCGCCCGGACGCGGAAGAACCACATCCCGGCCTTCCCCGGCTACCGCGAGGACCTGTGCTTCCGCCCCGGCGACAGCGGGTTCCCCGTCCTGACCCACCAGGGCGCCGCCTTCGGCTTCCCCACCTGCTGGGACGAGTGGTTCCCCGAACTCGCCCGCGCCTACGCGCTCGGCGGCGCCGAAGTCCTCGTCCACCCCACCGCCATCGGCTCCGAGGTGGACCTCCCGGACTTCGACACCCGGCCCATGTGGGAGCACGCCATCAGCGCCAACGGCCTCGCCAACGCGCTGTTCATGATCGTGCCCAACCGGATCGGGACGGAGGGCCGGTCCACCTTCTACGGCTCGTCGTTCATCTCCGACCCGTACGGCCGGATCCTGCTCCGCGCCCCGCGCGACCGGCCCGCCGTCCTGGTCGCCGACCTCGACCTCGACCAGTGCCGGGACTGGCGGGAGTTCGGCCTCCTGCGCACCCGCCGCCCCGAGCTGTACACCCCGCTGACCGCGACGAACCGCACCGACGCCTGACCGGACGCCCCGGCGCACCCCCGCCGGGGCGTCCCGCCGCCCCTTTCGCCCCGTCGGGCGCCGGATGCACGCCGGGGCCGGCGCCAACTACCGTATCCAGTAACGCAGTTGACGCACTCGCCGCGCCGGCCTCAGCCGGTGGCCGTCGGAGTGGGCGAAGCCGCGCCGGTGGGCGGGGCCTGGCAGGACAGGACGACCATCACACTCACACCCTGGCCGGGCTTCGACGCACCCGCCGAAACGGTGTAGCCGTCGGGCTCGTGGACGGCATCGAACTCCCAGGTGGGCGCGGTGGACTGAGCGTCCGAACCGGACGCCAACGAGGTGATCTTGAAGCCCTCGCCGGCGAGCTTCTCCCGCAGCGCCCGCAGCACCTCGGGGCGCTTGTCGTCCTCGGCCTTCAACAGGACCCCCGAGCTGAGCTGGTAGGCCTCGCCCTCATCGGCCACACCCAACCCCCGCCCCTGGCACCTGTAGTAGCCGACGAGCTTGCTCCACGGATCGCGCTCAAGGCCCGTCAGCTCGCGCACGTGGTCCTGGACCCGATCCGTCCGGGCCAGCGCCTCCTCCCGGGACTCGACACGTGTGGGCGCGCTCGGTGTTCCCGATCCTCCGCCCGGCGACCCCACGGACGAGCACGAGCCGAGCACCAGGGTGCCCGACACCATCACCACGGCCGCGCAGGCCGCCCGTGCGGCCGCCCCGGACGGCACGGCCGTCGATCTCTTCAACAAGTGCAGTACTCTCCCCCGCTGACAGGTGTGCGTTGTGCCATCCGGATGCTACGGCACCACCGGGGAGGCTCCGCAGGTGGCGCCGAAGCGTGACAGCTGACACCAAGGCGCGCGCGTACCGATGGACCCGAGGGACCCGGGGAGCCACCTGACGAGCACGATGAACCGGGCCACCACAGGTGGAACCCGGCCGGACATGTGGGAACTACGGGAGACGTGTCGCCGTCCGGACGAGGTCGGCGACGGCCCTGGACCGACTGTGCGGTGGCCAGGCGATCACCGTGGTGACTTTCGGCGCGTCCAGCACTGGCACGGCGGCGAGGCCACCGTGCAGTTGGGCTCGGCACGACTCCGGTGAGACCGCGCAAGCCCGGCCGAGCGCGACGAGCTGCAACAACTGTGCGTGGTCGCGGACTTGGGGGCCGGGGCCGGGTGCGTAGGTGCCGTCGGGGTTGGGCCAGCGCGGCAGCGGCAGGCCCGGCAGCCCGGTGATGTCGGCCATGTGTACGTGGTCCCGGACGGTGAGCGGATGCCCGGCCGGCAGGACCGCCACCTGGCCCTCCGTGCTGAGCGCCTCGGCGTGTAGCCCGGCCGTCGAGTCGAACGGCCGGTGCAGCAGCGCCACGTCGGCCCGGCCCTCGCGCAGAAGTCGTCCCTGCTCGGCCGGGCCGCACAGGATGACGTCGACGGGGACCGAGCCGGGTTCGGCGGCGTATGCGTCGAGCAGTTCCGCCAGCAGTTCGCTGGACGCGCTGGCCTTCGTGACCAGGACCAGGCCGGGGCCGCCGGTGGGGGAAGCGGCGGCGCGGCGGGTCCGACGCTCGGCGGCGTCGACCGCCTCCAGGACCGCCCGGCCCTCGACCAGCAGCACCGAGCCGGCCTCGGTCAGCGTGACGGTGCGGCTGGTCCGGTCCAGCAGCGCTGCCCCGAGCCGGCGTTCGAGCTGCTGGATCGCCCGTGACAGCGGCGGTTGCGCGATCCCGAGGCGCTGCGCGGCGCGCCCGAAGTGCAGCTCTTCGGCGACGGCGACGAAGTAGCGCAGTTCCCGGGTCTCCATCCGGCCACGGTACTCCGGATCAATACCCAGACGGTATCGATGCCCACCCGATCGGTCTTGGACCCCCACCGGGGGCCGAGGGCAGCATGGCCCCATGAGCGAACGAACGATTGCGCTGGTCACCGGCGCGAACAAGGGAATCGGCTACGAGATCGCCGCGGGCCTGGGCGCCCTCGGCTGGAGCGTCGGTGTCGGCGCCCGCGACGACCAGCGCCGCGAGGCCGCGGTGGAGAGGCTGCGCGCGGCTGGCGTCGACGCGTTCGGCGTACCGCTGGACGTGACCGACGACGCGAGCGCGACCGCCGCCGCCCGGCTGATCGAGGAACGGGCCGGGCGCCTCGACGTGCTCGTCAACAACGCCGGCATCGCCGGCGGCATGCCGCAGGAGCCCACCCGGGTCGACCCCGCCACCATCCGCACGGTCGTGGAGACCAACGTGATCGGCGTCATCCGCGTCACCAACGCGATGATGCCGCTGCTGCGCCGCTCCGCCTCACCGCGGATCGTGAACATGTCCAGCAGCGTCGGCTCCCTCACCCGGCAGTCAGGAGCCGCAGCCGAGCAGACGGCGGGTCCGGTGGCCGTGGCGTACGCGCCGTCGAAGACGTTCCTGAACGCCGTCACCCTCCAGTACGCCCGGGAGCTGAGCGGCACGAACATCCTGATCAACGCCGGCTGCCCCGGCTACGTCGCGACCGACCTCAACGGCTTCCACGGCGTGCGCACCCCCGAACAGGGCGCGGCGATCGCCATCAAGCTCGCGACCCTGCCCGACGACGGCCCCACCGGCCAGTTCTTCGACGACGCCGGCGTAGTGCCCTGGTGATGCGCACGGCGGCCATCACCCCCCGGGGCGAGGCCGCCTCTCGCCCGCGTGTCTCGAACAGGTTCACCGACTACGGCGACCGTCCCATCTCAGGCGATCTGCTCCTGGTCTCAACTGACCCGGTCCGATTCGCTCGCCCTCTCAGTCGGCCCGGGCCGGGCTGGTGGTGGATTGTGGTCGATACTGTGGTTCTCGACGAGGAGGGACAGTTGACGCTGGGGAAGAAGGGTTCGCGTCTTATCACCGTCGACGGTGTGGTGTACCGGTGGCGGGTGATCGGTGGCATCCGTTGCTGTGTCCCGTGCAGCAACGGCATGTCCCGTTTCGCGGTACAACGGGTCGGCCAGAGGGGCGCGGTGCTCCTGGCGGCCACGCCGGCGTTCCCCGTCGTGCCGTCCATCGTCGAGGCGGAAGTTCGCGCCGCGCTCGGTCAAGGATGGCAATCCACGATGTAGGGCCCGCCTTCCCCCCGGGGGGCTGGTACAGGGCCGAGGTGAGAGCCTCGGTCTTCGGTATCGGATCGGCCATCGGCACGTGACAGCTACCGCGCTCCGGCACATCCGCATCCGAACAAGCCCGCCGCCACATCGGGGGCGGCCCTCCGGTCGCCGAATCCGCTGGCCGGAGCCAGCGCCGACGGCCCAGCACGGGCGGCCACCCGGGGTGGGGCAGTACTCCGCGTGACGTCTCCGCGGGACGGGTTCGGTTCCCGCGAGCCGAGTGACCGTCAGCGGCCTCGGCCGAACGGGTGGGCACCAGCGGCGCCGGAGGCCTTGTGCGCACACGAAGGCAAATCGCCGTGCGTAACTGTGCGCGGGTCCAGCGGACACACGGTCCGCCGTACGAGCCGATGGCCGCAGCCCTCCCCGCCCCGCCCCCCGAACGGAGTCGCCCACCCATGCGCACCCCCGCTCTCGCCGCCCTCTCGCTGGCGCTCGCCCTACCCCTGACGGGGTTGGCCGCCACCGGCACCGCCGCCGCCCAGTCCTCCGCCTCCCGAGGGGTGCCGATCACGGAGTGCGCGGGCGTCCCCAAGGTCCGCGACGCCGGCGCCGAGGACTACCTCTGCACCCGGAAGGAACTCGGCCCGGTCACCCTGCCGACGGACTCCGTGGTGACCAAGCTGCTGGCGGGCTACGACCGGCTGGGCGGAGTGACGCCGGTGCGCTTCCTGGACTGGTACCGGGACTGGAGGGGGTGGAAGTACCCGGACAACAACGGCTTCACCGACAACAACGGCACCCTCGACATGGCCGTACAGAGCATGACGGAGCACCAGAAGCTGGACCGCTTCGGGAACAGCGCCTACGGCTCGTTCCTCGCCCCCGGCGGCACGCCGTTCCCCCAGCGCGCCCTTCCCCCGGACTCCCTCAACGGAGGCGAGGACAACTACCACTGCTTCGAGGTACAGAAGCCGTTCCAGGTCCAGCAGGGGCACATCGCAGGCGCGTTCTCCCAGCCGGGCAACGGACTCCAGCAATGGCTCGACCCGACCCTGAAGCCGGGCGACATCCCGGGCACGTACGACGTCGCCTCCCTCATCACCGCCGGGTACCTGACCGAACACGTCGCCGACAAGGACTTCTGCCTGACGGGCAACAACGCCGCCTGACACCCACCCGGTCAGACCGGGCTGCGCACGGTCGGCCACCGACACCCGCCCCGCCCGGCAACGCGCCCGGCGGGGCCGGCGCAGCAGTCGGCACGGGTCTGTGACCTGCGGCGACACCGGGACGGTCCGGCCTTCGGCACTCCCGCTCCGATCGCCGCCGCCTCTCGCCCGGCGTGCGGGTTGAGCACCCTCCGCAGCACCTCCGCACCATGGCGCGGGAAAGTCCGGTGCATCGATGACTGCCGGCCCCTAGCATGCGTGGGTGAACCTTTCGCATCTCGGCGTGCCGATCGGGCCGATGATCCGCGTCCACGGTGGGTTCGCCAACCGGACGTACCGGCTCGACACCGACCAAGGGTCGTTCGCGGTGAAGGAGTTGAACCTCGTCGACCGCCGCTGGACCTATCGCGTCGAGGACGTGTTCAGGTTTGAGCGGGCGGCCTTCGCCGCCGGCATCCCGATGCCGGAGCCGATCTCGGCCGGCCACCACGCGCTCGTGCACCGATGGGTCGAGGGAGAGAAGATGCCGGAAGCACCGGTGCCGGCGGCGTACGCGTTCGAGATCGGTGAGATCCTCGCGCGCATCCACGCGCTCGAAGTCTCGTGGACCCATGTGCCGATCGAGGAACCGACGTCACGGGACTGGCCCGAGCTCGCCGCGCGGGCAGCGGCGACCGGACAGCCGTGGGCCGACGAACTCGCCTCTCGCGTCGAGACGTTCCTCGCGATCGCCCACTTCGTCGACACCTGCGAACGGCCGGGCCCCGTCGTGCTGACCCACAAGGACATCCACCCGTGGAACCTGCTCGCTCGGGAGGGTCGGCCGGTGGTGCTCGACTGGGAGCTCTCGGGAATGCTCGACCTGTCCGGTGAGCTCGGCTCGACCGCGCTGAGCCTCGCGAAGGGGCCCGGCTTCGACCACATCGAGCCCGCCGTCTTCCGCTCGGTCCTCGACGGCTATGTCGCGGGGGGCGGAGCGCTGCCGCCGTCAGGTCCGAGCTGGTTCGCGTTCATGATCGGCGGCTGGCTGGGGCACACGAGGTGGAACATCCTCCGGTGCCTCGCCGGTGTCGAGGCGAGCACCGGCCCTGACCTCGCGCTGTCACACGAGTCCGTGCGCAACGGCTTGCGCGGCCTCCCCGACCTGTTCGGCCGACTTCCGGAGTTCGAGGCGCTGCTCGTGTGACAGTGACCCGCACCTGTGCCCGGTATGCGGCGCAAGGCGCGCCGGACGCGACGCGGGCGGCGACACGGACGACCGAGCCCCCGCCCGCCTGTGAGCCAGATCACCGTTGAGGTTGACCCTGGGTCAGGGCTCAAGCTCCTCGCAACGGCGCGACGCCGACCGGGCGTCACCGATGCGAAGGAGCACACCACCATGTCACTCCCCCTTTCCGGCCCTTCCGACCAGGACGAGAGCACCCTGCGGACCGTCGCCCTCGGCGCCCCCGGGCAGGACCGCCCGGAGCTGCAGAAGGCGATCGAGGAGATCGTCGACTCCGGTTTCACCGGGGTGTCGCTGCGCGTGCACGACGAGCGGGGCGCGTGGACCGGCAGCGCCGGGGCGGCCGAACTGGGCGGGGCCGCGAAGCCGCCGACGGACGGGCACGTCCGGATCGGCAGCAATACCAAGACCTTCACCGCGACCCTGGTACTGCAACTGGTGGCCGAGGGCAAGGTCGGGCTGGACACCCCGGCGGCGCACTACCTGCCCGAGTTCGGGCTGGACGGGCGGATCACGGTGCGGATGCTGCTGCAGCACACCAGCGGGGTGTTCAACCACACCGGCGAGGTCTACGCCGACGGGACGGTCGCGCCAGGCATCCCCATCCCCTACGGCCCCACGGGCAGGGAGTGGATGGACAACCGGTTCAAGACCTACCGGCCGCAGGAGCTGGTACGGCTGGCGCTGTCCAGGCCGGCCCGGTTCGAGCCGGGGGCGGGCTGGAGCTACTCCAACACCAACTACGTGCTGGCCCGGCTGCTGATCGAGAAGGTCACCGGCCGCCCGCTCGCCGAGGAGATGCGGCGGCTGATCCTGGGGCCGCTCGGGCTGTCGGGCACCGTGCTGCCGGGCGCCTCGCCGGAGATCCCCGAGCCGCACGCCCACGCCTACTACCGGTACGAGGACGCCGGCGAGCGGAGGACGATCGACATCACCGGCCAGAACCCCTCCTGGATCTCCAGCGGCGGCGACATGATCTCCACCACCCGGGACCTCCACACGTTCATCTCCGCACTGCTGGGCGGCAGGCTCCTGCCGGCCCCGCTGCTGGCGCAGATGTGCACCCCGCACCCGACGGGCATCCCGAACATGGACTACGGCCTGGGCGTGTTCGTGGTGACGACGGACGGCGGCGCCACCGTCGTCTCCCACAACGGCGCCGCCGTGGGCCACGCGGCGCTGATGTACAGCACGCCCGACGGCAGCAGGACCCTGACCGCCGCGCTGAACTGCGTGGACGACGCCGACCTGTCCATCGGCGGGGCGTTCCAGCAGGCGATGCACAGGCTCGTCGACGAGGTGTTCTGCGGCGGGCCGGCCGATCCGGCCCGGCCGACGGACTGATGTGGTGTGCGGAGCCACCGAGTTCGCGTACGAGGCAGGATTGGCGGATGAACGGAGTCACGATCGGGCAGGCGGCGGCATTCGTCGGCATCACGGTGAAGACGGTGCGGCACTACCACAAGCTCGGCCTGGCCGAGGAGCCGGAACGCGACAGCTCCGGATACCGGCGGTACGGATCGGCCGACCTGTTGCGGCTGGTACAGATCCGGACGCTGGCCGCCGCCGGGGTGCCGCTGGCCGAGACCGGGCCCCTGCTCGACGCCGACGCTGCGCTGTTCACCGCCAAGCTCGCCGACGTCGAACGTCAACTCACCGAGCGGATCGAGGAGTTGACCGCGCGGCGCGACACCCTGCACCGGCTCGCCGACGGCGACCGGGCGCTGCTGCCCGACCGCGCCGTGGCACTGCTGGAGCGGATGGCCGACCTCGGCTTCACCCCGGACGAGGCGGCGGCCACCAGGGAGGGCTGGGTGCTGGCCAGGGCCCTGGTCCCGGAAGGCTTCGACGACTACCTCACCCATGTCGAACACGCCCTGCTGGACAGCCGGTTCGTCGCCTTGCTCAAGCGCGGCGCCGAAGCCGCGACCTGGGAGCCGGACGACCCGCGCATCGCCGAACTCGCGACCGCCGCGGCCGACCACTTCCTCGCCAACCCCGCCCAGCTGAAGATCGTGACCGGCCTCCAAGCCCGCACCGAAGCCGCGACCCGGTACCAGCTGATCGCCCACCACGGCGAAGAACAGGGATCGGCCGAGGCCCGGCTGGTCGCGCTGGTCGAGACCAAGCTCCGCTCCGCCAGCGTCCGCATCCCCAGGCCGGACTCCCCCTGACCGAGACGGGACCGATCATTCGAGGAAGCCGCCCCGGCCTACGGGGCCGGGGCGGCTTGTGCGTTTGTCGGTGGCGCAGGTGTCGGGGGCTCAGGCGCCGTACTCGTAGCCGACCGTGACCCGGGTCGGGACGACCCAGAGGCCGAACTCGATCACGCCCTCGTCGTCCGACCAGCGATGCACCCCGCCCAGGACCGGGGACCCCACGCGAAGACCCAGGGCCGATGCCTCTCGGGCATCGCACTCCCGGGCATGCATGTCATCCCGGGCATGCGTGATCGTCCGGCCGGAAGCGTCGAGCACTTTCGCAGTGAGACCCGCGTTCTTGCCGGGCGCCGTCGAGAGCAGGTCCGGCACCAGCGCGGCGAAGTGCGCCGGGTACCAGACGACCGCCAGCATGGTCCGGCTCCGGCCCCGGCCCGCGATGTACTCGCGCCTGACCAGCTGATCGCCGGGATCAAGGTTGAAGATGTCCTGCACGTACAACGGGGGCACCACCAGCTCGGCGGCCGTGACCCGGCTGGTTTCGCCCTCCATCAGGCTGGACCTGAGCCGCTGGACCGTGGTCAACCGGTCCCGCCCCGTCGCGGTCGACGTCACCTCGTCCGCGACGAACGTGCCACGCGGACTCGTCCTGATGAGCCCTTCCACCATCAGCTGGTTCAAGGCCCTGCTGACGGTTGCCGCTGCGACGTTCCACCGCTGGCACATCTCCCTGTTGGTCGGGAGTTTCTCGCCTGGAACGAGTTCGCCGGTGAGTATCGCCTGCCGGTAGTGATCGGCGATCGCGGTGAACGTCTTGGAGCTGGCCATGCGCTACTCCTCGGTCGAGGTGATAGTCACTCAGGAGCACACTAGTGCACCGACGTTGAAGCCGACAGCACTTCTCCTCGCTCTACCTTCTGACCTAGGACACAGGTTGAGTGCTCTAGGGAGTTCGCAGTGGCGGTTCGCAAGAGGTCTCGCGCGTCAAGGACCTTACGGACTCAGGCATCGAACGTTTCCAGATCTCCCGGACCGTCTTCAGGGCGGGGGGTCCGGCGGTTCACGGTGTCCTCGTCGGCGCTCTCGGGCGTTGCTTCATCGGGCTCCTTTCGCGGCCGAGTTCGGCCCGATCGCCGCCGACGCGCCAACCGGGGCATCGGGCGTCCGTGCAGCCGTCCCGATTCCGGGGGCGGTCGGAGGGCTCGAAGTTCAGCGCACTGGCTTGGGGGCGGGTGAGGGGGACGGGGCGCCCGCCCAGCGGTGCAGGGCGGCTTCGAGGCCGGCGGCAGCGTCGGCGGCGGTGTCGGTGGTGTCGCAGGCCCAGGCGACCACTCCGTCCGGGCGGACGAGGACTGCGGTCGGTGTCGCACTGTCGTCGGTCACAGCGGTCACCGCGGTCACCCGCCCGGGCCAGTCCGAGGCGAGGCGGGTGAACGCGCCGTCCGCCGTGCGGTCGAGCAGCAGGAACCCGCCGCCGTGGCCGTGGTCGACCAGCCGGGAGCCGTCCCCCAGCCACAGGTCGGGGACGTACCGCCCGACCAGCGGGTGGTCGCCGGGCAGGTCGATGCGCTGCGTCACCCCGGAGATCTTCTTCACCGCGTGGGTCGCGCCCGCCCCGGTGCCCAGCAGGTCTGCGACGACCTCCCGGAGCGCGGCCGACTTGGCGTCCCCGCGCATCACCCCGATCTGGGCCCGCGTCCAGTCCAGCACCCAGGCGCCGAGGGGGCGGCGCTCGGCGTCGTAGGTGTCGAGCAGCCCTTCGGGCGCCCACCCGGCGACCACGGCGCCGAGCTTCCAGCCGAGGTTCATCGCGTCGCCGACCCCGAGGTTGAGCCCCTGGCCGCCGAACGGCGAGTGCACGTGCGCGGCGTCGCCGGCCAGGAGCACCCGCCCCGAGCGGTAGGCCGCGGCCTGGCGGGCGTTGTCGCTCCAGCGGGTCGCGGGGCCGCGCAGCGCGGTGAGGGTGACGTCGGTGCCCGAGACCCGGCGCAGGCTGCTCTGCACCTCCTCAAGGGTGACCGGCGCGGAGCGGTCGGCGGGGCCGCCGTCGAACTCCACGGTGACCACCCGCCCGGGCTGCGGCCCGTAACGGTAGGCGCCCTTGGTCGACCACGCCCATCCGTCCGCGAGCATCGTGGGGTCGGCGATGTCGACGACCGCCAGGTGTCCGGTGAGTTCGGGGTCGGTGCCGGGGAAGCCGATGCCCGCGAGGCGGCGCACGGTGCTGCGCCCGCCGTCGCACCCGACCAGCCATCCGGTGCGCACCGTGCCGGCGGTGGTGGTGACGAGCACGCCGTCGCCGGTGTCTTCGAGCGCGGTGACCTCCACCCCGCGACGCACCGCCACGCCCAGGCGCGCGACCTGGCCGGCCAGCAGTGCCTCCAGCTCGCGCTGCGGCACCATCCGCGCTCCGTCGACGGCGGTGTGCGCGGCGAGGTCGGCGTCGGACCAGTCCACGAGGTCGGCGTCGAGGACCATCCCGGCGAAGTGCCCGGTGAAGCGGGGTGCGCGCGCCGGCCGGCCGCCGCCGGGCGGCTGGTCGACCGCGCGGGCGAACGACCCGACCCGTTCGAGCTGCTCCCGCTGCACCTGTTCGGCGGCCGGCAGCAGGCCGCGGCGGTCGAGCGCCTCGGCCGTCGGGACGTTGACCGCCCCCGCCTTCATCGACCGGTCCGGCTCGGCGAGCCGTTCGAGCACCTGCACCGTCGCCCCGGAGAGCGCCAGCTCGGCGGCGAGCACGAGGCCCACCGGCCCGGCGCCGACCACGGTCACGTCCACGTCCATGTCCACGTCCACGTCCATTTCCCGCTGCACGTCCCGGCTCACGGCCTGGTTCGAATCCTGGTTCACATTCGTAGTCACGAACAGTGTTCTATAAACGAACGGCGTTCGTGTCAAGCTATGATGGTCCGGTGAACCCGAGAGAGCGACGCGCGGCACGCCACCAGCCGCCGAACCCCGACGCCGAGACCGACCCCAGGCCGCGGCGCCGCAAGGCCCCCATCACCGTGGACCAGGTCATCGACACCGCGCTGGACGTCATCGCCACCGAGGGCTACGAGGCACTGACCATGCGCCGCCTCGCCGGCGCCCTCGACACCGGACCCGCCTCGCTCTACGCCCACGTCGTCAACAAGGCCGACCTCGACGAGCTGCTCATCGGACGGCTGTGCGCCGCGCTCGCCCTGCCCGAGCCCGACCCCACGGCCTGGCGGGACCAGATCCGCGGCGTCTGCACCCAGATCCGCGACCAGTACCTGGACTACCCCGGGATCTCCCGCGCCGCGCTCGCCATGGCCCCCACCGACCTCGAAACCATGCGCGTCAGCGAAGGGATGCTGGCGATCCTGCTCGCCGGCGGCGTCGCCCCACAGGCCGCCGCCTGGGCCGTCGACGCGCTCCTGCTGTACGTGGCCGCCTACTGCCTCGAAGCCTCGATCGTGCGCCAGCGAGCGGCACACGACGACGACGCGTGGGTCCTCGACCGCGACGAACTGCTGCGCCGCCTCACCGCCCTGCCCGCCGTGGCCTTCCCCCACACCACCCGCCACGCCGCCGAAATCACCGCCGGCACGGGCCACGACCGCTTCGACTTCACCGTCTCCCTGATGATCGACGGCCTCGCCCGCCGCTAGTACTGCAACGGTGCTTACCGTGACGGTTGTCGGGTTAGCTCGTTGAGCTGTTCATGGATGGGGACATATCCGAGGTCGATGCTCGTCGCTG
>NZ_JBHXTQ010000042.1:0-71544 GCF_042677305.1 Kitasatospora sp. NPDC127121
CTCACCCCCCGGGCGCGCCGCGCCCCCCGCCCTGTTCCCCGCCTCCCCCCCTCCCGGGGGCTACCCCGCGGCCCCCCCCTCCCCCCCCGCCGCTTTCGTTCCGGCGGTGCGCCGGGCCGGGAGGGGCCCGGCGGGGTGTCAGAGCTGGACGCCGAAGTCCTGGGCGATGCCCGCCAGGCCGGAGGCGTAGCCCTGGCCGACGGCGCGGAACTTCCACTCGCCGCCGTTGCGGTAGAGCTCGCCGAAGATCATGGCGGTCTCGGTGGCGGCGTCCTCGGAGAGGTCGTAGCGGGCGATCTCGGCGCCGCCGGCGGCGTTCACCACGCGGATGTACGCGTTGCGGACCTGGCCGAAGCTCTGGCCGCGGGCGACCCCGTCGTAGATGGTGACGGGGAAGGTGATCTTGACGGCCTCGGCCGGCAGGCCGGCCAGGTTGACGTTGAGCGACTCGTCGTCGCCGGCGCCCTCGCCGGTGCGGTTGTCACCGGTGTGCACGACGGTGTTGTCCGGGCTGCTGGTGTTGTTGAAGAAGACGAAGTGCCCGTTGGAGAGCACCTTGCCGTCCGCGTTCAGGACGATCGCGCTGGCGTCGAGGTCGAATTCGGTGCCGGTCGTGGTCCGGACGTCCCAGCCCAGGCCGACACTGACCGCGGACAGGCCCGGGGCCTCCTTGGTCAGCGAGACGTTGCCACCCTTGGAGAGGCTCACTGGCATGGCGATTGAAGTCCTTTCGTTCGCTTTTTCCGGGACAACGCCATACTCCGGTGGGTTGGTTCCGCGAAGTCCGTGAATTCTTCGTGGATGCCAATCCGCTGGCAAAGGTCTGACAATGCCCTGGTCAGATCCGGGGGAACCGGCCCTGCAGCGACCAGATGTTCGGATTGTCGGCCAGCTCGGGGTGCATATCGAAGAGGTCGGCGAGGGTGTCCTGGAGGAAGTCCCGGGCCTCGCGCCGCAGCTCGCCGTGGCGGACCACGGCGGGCGGCTCGTCCGGCAGCCAGGTCGAGGTGATCTCGACCCAGTTGAAGCGGCGGGCGAACCGCAGCAGCTCGGTGTTCTGGGTGAAGTCGAGGTCGGCGGTCTGCACCCGGGCGGCCCGGCCGCCGTCCGGGTCGCGGTCCAGCTCCTCGACGATGTCGCACAGCGCCCAGGCGAAGTCGAGCACCGGCACCCACCCCCAGCCGGTGGACAGCTCGGCGCCCTCGGCGTCCAGGTAGACGTCGCCGCAGAACAGGTCGTACCGCAGGGACCGCACCGGGGCGGAGCGGTAGTCCGTCTGCGGGGGGTCGGGGAAGCGGTTGGAGAGGGAGTAGCCGAGCTCGATCACGTACGCCATTGTCCGGGCTGCGGGCGGTGGTGCGGAACCGGGCCGTCGGCCGTCGCGGATAACCGGGTGACCGGGCGGTGCGGGCGCGGGATGATGGACGCATGCCCGAGCCCATCCGCGTACGGGGGTCGGTGGTCGTCCCCGACGCCGAGCTCGTCTGGCGCTTCTCGCGTTCCTCCGGCCCCGGTGGCCAGCACGTCAACACCTCCGACAGCAAGGTCGAGCTGCGCTACGACCTGGCGGCGTCCAAGGCGCTGCCCGAGGTGTGGCGCGAGCGCGCGCTGGAGCGGCTGGCCGGGCGGCTGGTGGACGGCCGGGTGCTGGTGATCCAGGCCTCGGAGTTCCGCTCGCAGTGGCGCAACCGGGAGGCGGCCGCGGCCCGGCTGTCGGCGGTGCTGACCGAGGCGTGCGCGCCGCCGCCGAAGTCCCGCCGGGCGACCAGGCCGAGCCGGGGGATGGTCGAGCGCCGGCTGTCCAACAAGCGGCGCCGCTCCGAGCTGAAGCAGGGACGGCAGTCGCCGCGGGGCGGCGAGTAGCCGGGGCGGCTCAGCCGAGGGCGCGGTAGCCGCCGCGGAAGTAGAGCAGCGGCCGGCCGGCCGGGCTGGGCACCGCGGCCTCCAGGACGCGGCCGAGCAGCAGGGTGTGGTCGCCCGCCGGTATCCGCTGCTCGGTGCGGCACTCGACGGTGGCGAGCGCGCCGTCGATCAGCGGGGCGCCGGAGCGCGGGCCGCGGTGGTGCGGGGTGTCCGCGAACAGCAGCCGGTCGCTGAGCCGGCCCTTCATGGCGAAGCGGGAGCCGAGCGCCTTCTGCCCCTCGGTGAGCAGCGAGACCGCCCAGGTGTCGGTGCGGGAGAGCACCTCGTCCATCCGGGAGTCCTCGCGGACCGAGATCAGGACCAGCGGCGGCTCCAGCGACACGGACAGGAAGGACGTGGCGGTCATGCCGACGTCCTCGCCGTCCTCCGGGTCGTGGACGGTCACCAGGCTCACGCCGGAGGCGAGCTGGGAGAGTGCCGCCCGGAACTCGTCGGGCGTGGCGTGGGAGGCAGCTTCGGGCTGCGGGGACGAGTACACGTACCGCACGGTAGTCGGCGGCCGCCGGAATCGGCATCGGGCCGAGGTCGTAGGACCAGCGGCGCACGGGGCGGGGTTGCGGCCGGGTTCGGGACTCACCCTCAGGAGTGAAGCAAGGGGCCTGCCAGGCGGCAGCGGGCTTCAGTGTGAGGCCAATGCGGTCGACCAAAGGAAATATTCCGATAGCGCTTTATGTCCCGCTATGGGGCGGATGAGCTGATTAAGGGTGCATTAGTGTCGTGTGATTTAAGTCACAAGTGATGGCCTATTGCTGACCGAGCGTGCCGAACGCTGTGCTCCCTGTGATTCAGTTCTTCTGGCAATCGGACGATAACCAATCAAGAACTATCCGAAGCAGCCGGGGAGCCCCCGCATGGAAGCCGAGTCGGAGCCGTACGTCCGTCTCGCGACCCTCCGCACCTTGCACCGGGTCGTGGCGGACCTCAACGCTGCCCGCAGCCTGGCGGGCACGCTGCAGGCCGTCGTCGAGGGTGCGGTGCACGGGCTCGGCTTCGACGCCGCCGCGGTCAGCCTGGTCCGCCCGGACGGGGACCTCGTGGTCGCGGCCGTCTGGGAGCTGGAGGAGAGCACCATGGGCGGCCCCTCCGTCCTGCTCGGCCAGGTCGGCTCCCGGGAGTCCTGGGACCGGCTGCTCGGCGTCAGCGACCACTGGGGCACCCTGCGCTTCCTGCCGTACGACCGCGGCTGGGCCGTCGCCAGCGACATCCCGCGCTGGATCGGGGACGGCCCGCTGCCCGTCTACGCCAACGACTGGCACCCCGCCGACGGGCTGCTCGCCCCGATGTACAGCGCCGGCGGCGACCTGCTCGGCGTCCTCTCGGTGGACCGCCCGCGCAGCGGCAAGCGGCCCGGGGCGTGGACCCGCGAGGCGCTGGAGATGTTCTCGCTGCAGGCCTCCATCGCGATCGGCAACGCCCGGCTGCGGGCCGAGATGCAGCGCGCGCTGGCCCGCCTGGAGAAGGAGCAGCAGGCCCTGCGGGCCAGCGAGGAGAGCTTCCGTCAGGCCTTCGAGTACGCGCCCAGTGGGATGGCCATCACCGAACTGCACGGCGCCGGGCGCGGCCAGCTGACCAGGGTCAACGACGCGCTCTGTCGCCTGCTCGGCCGCCCTCGCGCGGTGCTGCGCCAGCAGAGCTTCGCCGACCTCGTGCACCCGGAGGACCGGGCGCTGCTGGAGCGCACCAGCGCCGAGAGCGGCCGGGCGGAACTGCGGCTGTCCCGGCGGGACGGCGGCTACCAGTGGGTGTGCCTGCGCAACTCGATCGTGGCGGACGCGGCCGAGGGCCCAAGCTTCCTGCTCACCCACGTCGAGGACATCGAGGACCGCAAGCGGCACGAGTTCCAGCTCGCCCACCGGGCCAGCCACGACGCGCTCACCGGCCTGCCGAACGGCGCCGAACTGAAGGCCCGGCTGGGTCGCCGGCTCTGCGCCGAGCCGCAGACCGTCGGGGCCCCCGCCGGGCCGGGCGAGCCGGCCTACCCGGCGCCGTACGGCTACCCGGCCGACTCCTACAGCGCGCACGCCGCGTACGACCGGCTGGAGGGCGCGGACCCGTACGGCGGGCCGGTGCACGGCTACGGGACGCCCGAGGGCGGCCCGCCGTACGGCCTCGCCCCGGGCTACGGGGAGCACGTGCACGCGGTGGTCCCGGCCGACCAGGGCCCGGGCGGCGAGGCGTGGTCCGCACCGTTCCGCTCCGGCGTCGCGGCGTCGCTGGACAAGGGGCTCGCGGTGCTCTTCTGCGACCTGGACGGCTTCAAGTCGATCAACGACCGGTTCGGCCACAACGCGGGCGACGCGGTGCTGGTCGAGGTCGCCCGGCGGCTGAGCCAGGCCGTCCGGGACGGCGACACGGTGGCCCGGCTCGGCGGCGACGAGTTCGTCGTGCTGGCCGACGGGATCGGCCGCGAGGAGGCCAAGGACCTGGCCCACCGGCTGCGGGGCGCCATCATCCCGCCGATGCGGATCGACGGCCGGGCGATGCGGGTGGGGGTGAGCCTCGGCGTCGGCTGGGCGGGCTGCGGGATGAGCATCGAGGAGGTGCTGCACACCGCGGACGAGCGGATGTACGACGAGAAGCGGGCCCGGGGCGGCGCGGTGCGCGGCGCGCGGGGCGAGCGCTCGCACCGACGGGCGGGCTGAGCCCGCCGGTCCTGGTTACCCACGGGTTGTCAAGGGCTCTTTTCCGGCTGTCACAAAGGACAGGTAGGGTTCCCGGGTACGACAGCGTCCATGATCTGCGCCGGCGGCCCGCATCCCGGCGGCGCGAACCGGATGGGGGAGTTGACCACCGTGACGACCGCCGGCAACAACGGAGCGCCCGAGGGCGGTGCCCCGCAGGACGACGACCCGTTCGGCTACCTCTACCGCCCGGCGGAGGGTGCCTCCGGGCAGCCGGCCGAGCCACAGCAGGGCGTGCCCCGGACGTCGTACAGCCGTCCGATGGAGGTCGGCCGGGCCCAGTACGGGCAGCAGCCCTACCAGCCGCGGCCGCAGCAGCCCCAGTACGGCCAGCAGGCGGGGCCGCAGCAGGGCTACCCCGGCGGCCAGCAGCCGTACCCGCCGCAGCAACAGCAGCCCGAGCACGGCACCGCGCCCACCCAGCAGACCCGTTACGCCGAGCACTCCCGGCCGCAGCCGGGGGAGGACCGGTCGAGCAGCGGCCGGAGCAAGGGCGCGGTGATCGGCGCGGTCGCGGTGGTCGCGGCCATAGCGATCGGCGCCGGGATCGCGCTCTCCAAGGGCGACCCGGAGGGCGACAAGACCGCCAAGGGCGGCGCCCAGACCACCGCCGCGGCTCCCCCCAGCACCCCGGCGACCGGCAGTTCGTCCCCGACCGCCTCGGCCTCGGCGAGCACCACCGCCCCGGCCGGCCCGTTGACCGTGGACTCGGGCCAGCTCCAGGCCCAGAACGCGCCGTCCGGCAACGGCGTCAAGGGCACCAAGTCCGCCGACGGCAGCTACCTGACGCTCCAGCCGGGCGGCTCGGTGACCTGGAACGGCGAGGTCGCCGCGGCCGGCACCTACAAGCTGAACGTGCACTACAACAACACCGGCGGGGACCTGAAGGGCGCCGCCTCGGTGAACGGCAAGGACTGGCCGAGCGGGCTGCTCTTCAAGAACTACGTGCCCGGCAAGGACCCGGCGTCCTCCTGGTTCAACACCTGGATACTCCCGCAGCTCCAGGCCGGGACGAACAGCATCACCTTCACCGTGCCCTCCGGGTCGATCCTGATCGACCAGATCACCCTCGAACCGAATGCGACCGGCTGACCGGTTGAGCAGCTGACCGGTTGAGCGGCTGAGCCGGAACGCGAGACGGCCGCCCGTCCCCGTGGGGGAAGGGCGGCCGTCGGCGTTCCGGCGCTCCGTCAGGCGGGCTTGACCACGTCGAAGCGCTCGCCGCCGAGGACCCAGCGGCCGCGGCGCATGACGGCGACCAGGTCGTAGCCCTCGGAGTCGAGCACGACCAGGTCGGCCTGCTTGCCCGTCTCCAGCGAGCCGATCGAGTCGGCGAGGCCCAGCAGGCGGGCCGGGGTGGCGGACAGCGACTCGACGGTCTGGTTCAGCGTCAGGCCGTTGACGGTGAGCGAGCGCTTGAAGGCGACGTCCAGGGTGAGCGTGGAGCCGGCGATGGCGCCGCCCTCGACCAGCCGGGCGACGCCGTCCTTGACCTCGACCTGGAGCGGGCCGAGCGGGTAGAGGCCGTCGCCCATGCCGGCCGCGCCCATGGCGTCGGTGATCAGGGCGACCCGGGACGCCCCGGCGGTGCCGTAGGCGAGGTCGAGCACGGACGGGTGCAGGTGCACGCCGTCGTTGATCAGCTCGACGGTGACCCGCTCGTCCTCCAGCAGCGCCACGATCGGGCCCGGGGCGCGGTGGGCGATGCCCGGCATGGCGTTGAAGAGATGGGTGGCGACGCTCGCGCCGGCGTCGATCGCCTCCAGCGTGGTGGCGTAGTCGGAGTCGGTGTGGCCGACGGCGGCGATCACGCCGAGGTCGGCGAGCATCCGTACCGAGTCCAGGCCGCCGGGCAGTTCGGGGGCGAGGGTGACCATCTTCGCGTGGCCGCGGGCGGCGTCGACCAGCTTGCGCACCAGCGCCGGGTCCGGGTCACGCAGCAGGTCGGGCCGGTGGGCGCCGCAGCGGTTGTGGGAGATGAACGGGCCCTCGAAGTGGATGCCGGCCAGCACGCCGTCCTCGACCAGCTCGGACAGCACGGACGCCTGGCGGGCGACCTCGTCGATCTCCCCGGTGACGGTGGACGCGACCGTGGTGGTGGTGCCGTGCTCCAGGTGCGTACGGGCGGCGAGCAGGGCCTCCTCGGCGATGCCGGAGGCGTAGGAGGCGCCGCCGCCGCCGTGCACGTGCAGGTCGACGAAGCCGGGCACGACGGTGTACCCGGTCAGGTCGAGGTCGCCGGGCCCGCTCTCGCCTCCGAGGCCGGCGATCCGGTCGCCCTCGACGGCCAGGCGGCCGCCCTCGACGACGCCGCCGGGCAGGACCAGCCGGGCGCCGGCCAGTGCGGTACGGTCACGGTCCGCGGTGGTCACGCGGTCACCTCCATGGAGAGCAGATCCCAGGCGAGCAGGCCCGCGCCCAGGGACGCGGCGGTGTCTTTGAGCATGGCGGGTACGACCTTCGGGGGCATCTGGAAGGTCAGGCGCTCGGTGACCGCCGTGCGCAGCGGGCCGAAGAGCGTGTCACCGGCCTCGGCCAGCCCGCCGCCGACGATCACCGTGGACGGGTCGAGCAGGCTCTGGGCGAGCACGATCCCGTCGGCGAGGGCGTCGACGGCGCCCTGCCAGACCGCGAGCGCGCGGTCGTCCCCGGCGTCCACCGCGGCGGCGCAGGATGCCGCGTCGGCGTCGGGGTCGCCGCTGGCCGCGGCCCAGGCGCGGGACACGGCGGAGGCGGAGGCGAGCGTCTCCAGACAGCCGCGGGCGCCGCAGCCGCACTGCGGTCCGCCCGGGCGGACCACGACGTGGCCGATCTCGCCGCCGTAGCCGTGCGCGCCGGCCTCGATCCGGCCGCCGATGCCGATGGCACCGGCGATGCCGGTGCCCAGCGCGATGAACAGGAAGCGGTCGACGCCCCGGCCGGCGCCGAGTCGGCCCTCGGCCAGGCCGCCCGAGCGCACGTCGTGGCCGAGTGCGACGGGGATGGCGGCTCCGTCGGGCCCGGCCAGGCGCTCGCCCAGCAGCTTGCGCAGCGGGAGGTCCCGCCAGCCGAGGTTGGCCGAGTAGACCGCGATGCCGTTCCTCTCGTCGATCGTGCCCGGGACGGCGACGCCGGCCGCGAGCGGGGCGACGCCGAAGCGGCCCCGGCCCTCGTCCGCCAGGTCGGCGGCGAAGTCGAGGATGGCGGCGACCACGGCGTCCGTGCCGTGCTCCCGCCCGGTCGGTCGGCGTGCTTCGAACAGCACGGAGCCGTCCTGGGCGAGCAGCGCGGCCTTCATGCCGGTGCCGCCTACATCGAGTGCGATGACGTGCTTCACGGAGGACAGTTTCCCTTGGTCGGGTAGAAGAGGTCTAGTCCAGTTGTCGGATTGGTCTGGTCCAAAGTAGGTGAGCTTTGTCGCAGATGGGGTCGGTGTGAGCGGCTTTGCGTCGGACGCCTTCCGTTCACCTTCTGTTGCGCATCGTGCAATGACGTCCGCACTTCGATAACTACTCAGCGGGCTCGGCACAGTGGTGTGGACCACCGCCCGGTGGGTTTGGCAGTGTTGCGCCTCCCCCCTCCCGGATTTCCCCGTCCGGTCGCAGTTCTCCCCTGAAGGCGGTACCCGCGTTGAACAGGCGCGCCCACGTTCCCACCCGCGTCCTCGGCACCGCGCTGGCCGGAGCACTGGTACTCACCGCCGTCAGCGCCTGCGGCGGGCAGAACGACGGGCCGGTCACCCTCAAGCTGGTCGCCGCCGACTACGGGGAGAGCGCCGACACCAGCTCCAAGCTCTACTGGGACGAGATCGCGCACGGCTTCGAGGCCGCCAACCCCGGCATCAAGGTCGACGTCGAGGTGGACAGCTGGACCGACATCGGCAAGAAGGTCGACGACATGATCGCGGCCGGCAAGTCCCCCGACCTGCTGCAGACCGGCGGCTTCGCCGACCAGGTCGCGGCGGACCGGCTGTACCCGGCCGCCGACGTGCTCTCGATGGACACCCAGGCCAACTTCCTGGACACCTTCGCGCACGCCGGGCAGGTGCTCGGCACCCAGTACGGCATCCCGTTCGTCTCCTCCTCCCGGGTGCTCTTCTACAACAAGGCCGTCTTCCGCCAGGCCGGCATCACCCAGCCGCCGGCCACCTGGAACGAACTGCGCCAGGACGCCGAGAAGATCAAGGCCAAGGTGCCGGGCGTGACCCCGTACGGGCTGCCGCTCGGGCCGGAGGAGGCACCGGCCGAGTCCATGCTGTGGACGCTGAGCGGCGGCGGCAGCCTCTCCGACGACGTCGGCAACTACACCATCGACAGCACCCAGAACCAGGCCACCTTCAGCTGGCTGAAGAACAACCTGGTGGCCACCGGGCTGACCTATCCGGACCCGGGCAAGATGAACCGCACCCCGGTCTTCCAGGACTTCGCGGCCGGGAAGGTCGCGATGCTGAACGGGCACCCGACGCTGCTGCGGATGGCCACCGCCGGGAAGATCGACTTCGGGACGGCGCCGATCCCCAAGAAGGACGGCGTGGGCAAGACCGGCAGCCTCGGCGTCGCGGACTGGATGATGGCGTTCAAGGCCAACGGGCACAAGAACGAGATCAAGAAGTTCCTGTCCTTCGCCTACTCCCGCGAGTTCCAGCTGAAGTTCGACGAGCAGTACAACCTGCTGCCGGTCACCCAGGACGCGTTCAACCAGATGA
The DNA here is from genome assembly GCF_042677305.1 of Kitasatospora sp. NPDC127121. Lineage (NCBI taxonomy): Bacteria > Bacillati > Actinomycetota > Actinomycetes > Kitasatosporales > Streptomycetaceae > Kitasatospora > Kitasatospora sp. NPDC127121. The sequence continues at coordinate 9,289 of NZ_JBHXTQ010000042.1, forward strand.
CGTCCGACCCGAAGCACGAGGACCTCAAGCAGTTCGCGGTCGGGCTGACCAACGCCAGCTTCTACCCGTTCGGGGACCCGGCCTGGGGCGACGTCAGCAACCGGATCAAGGCCGGGATCGGGCAGGCCGTCACCGGGGACCCGAAGCAGGCGCTCGCCGGGCTGCAGGACGCGGCGGTCAAGGAGGCGGCCCGGGTCCGCAGGTGAACCCGGGCCGGGGCGCTCTCCAGGGGCGGGGGCGTCAGGGGCGGGCTCGTCAGGGGAGCGTGATGGCGTAGGCCTTGCGGAGCGTCTCGTGGACCGTCCAGGTGGTCCGGTCGCCCTCGCGCAGCACGGCGCAGTCGCCCGGGCCGACCTCCAGGGTCGGGCCGCCCTCGACCTCGATGGTCGCCCGACCGCTGAGCACCACGAACAGCTCGTCGGCCTCCACGTCGGTGACCACGCCCGGGGTGATCTGCCAGATGCCGCGCAGCTGGCGGCCGTCGGGGGACTCGGAGAGGACCAGGCCGGAGACCTCCGGGGTGCCGGAGACGATCTGGGCCGGGTCGAGCGGGTCGGGTTCGAGGTCGGCGGTGGGGATGTGCACGGCGAAGCTGGGCGTGGTCATACCGCCGACGCTAGCCGGGGCGGCCGGGCGCCGGAGGGCGCACAGTGTGTCCGGCTCACGCGGGAGAATGACACTCCGTAGTGATGGCGGAGGTGTCCTGGTGGGTGAGCTGAGTGAGCGGGACCTGGCGGTGCTGGCCCTGGAGGGGCGGCAGTGGCGGACGGCCGGGGCCAAGGAGCGGGCGATTCGGGAGGAGCTGGGGCTCTCCTCCACCCGGTACTACCAGCTGCTGAACGCGCTGCTGGACCGGCCGGAGGCACTGGCGCACGCCCCGGTGCTGGTGAACCGGCTGCGCCGGATCCGGGAGGCCCGGCGGTCCGCGCGGTAGCGGGAGGGGGTCGCGGGGTAGGGCTCGGGCATGGGCTTTGACGAGAAGTGGGTGCCGGTCACGGCTGCCGGGCGGGACGGGCTGCGGGCGATCCTGGCGGCGCCGGGCGAGGCGGTGATCGCGCTGGACTTCGACGGGACGCTGGCGCCGATCGTGGCGGATCCTGATCGGGCGCGGGCGCATCCGGGGGCGGCGGCCGCGCTGCGGGCGCTGGTGCCGGCGGTGCGGGCCGTGGTGGTGGTGACCGGGCGGCCGGCCGCGCTGGCGGCGGAGTACGGCGGCCTGGACGGGCTGCCCGGGGTCGTGGTGCTGGGGCACTACGGCGCCGAGCGCTGGGAGGGCGGCGAGGTGACCGCGCCGCCGGTGTACCCCGGGGTGGCCGGGGCGCGGGCGGCGCTGCCGGGCCTGCTGGCGGCGGCGGGGGCGCCCGAGGGGACGTGGCTGGAGGACAAGGGGCGCTCGCTGGCGGTGCACACCCGGCGCACGGCGGCGCCCGAGGAGGCGCTGGAGCTGCTGCGGGCGCCGGTCGGCGAGCTGGCGGCCGGGCACGGGCTGGTGGTGGAGCCTGGGCGGCTGGTGCTGGAGCTGCGGCCGCCGGGGGTGGACAAGGGCGCGGCGTTGACCGGCTTCCTGCGCGAGCGCGGGGCCGGCTCGGTGCTGTACGCGGGGGACGACCTGGGGGACGTGGCGGCCTTCGCTGCGGTGGAGAAGCTGCGCGGCGAGGGGGTGGCGGGGCTGCTGGTGTGCAGCGGCGCGGTGGGGGACGCGCCGGTGCGCGAGCTCGCCGACCGGGCGGACCTGGTGGTCGCGGGCCCGGCCGGCGTGGTGGAACTGCTCGCGGCGCTCGGCGCGGCCGTCGGCGCTGGCTGAACCGGGCGGCAGCGCGTTGAGCGGGCCGGTTCAGCGCGCGCCGAGCCGGTTCACAGCGCGCCGAGCCGGTTCACAGCGCGTTGAGCTGGTCGAGGAACCACTGCTGCGGGGGCAGCGCGGTGGCCGCCGCCGCGAGGCGCTTGGTGCGGTCGGCGCGCTCCTCCTCGGGCATGGTGAGGCCGGCGTGCAGGGCGTCGGCGGTGGCGATGACGTCGTACGGGTTGACGGTGAGCGCGTCCTCGGCGAGTTCGGCGTACGCGCCGGCCTCGCGGGAGAGCACCAGGGCGCAGCCGTGGTCGGACACCACCGGAACCTCTTTGGCGACCAGGTTCATGCCGTCCCGGATCGGGTTGACCAGGGCCACGTCGGCGAGCCGGTAGGCGGCCAGGGAGCGCGGGAAGTCGTCGTCGACGTGCAGGATCAGCGGCTGCCAGGCGGGGGTGGCGAACTCGGCGTTGATGTCCTCGGCGAGCCGTTGGACCTGGGCGGTGTAGGCGCGGTACTCGGCGAGGTCGGTGCGCGAGGGGTAGGCGAAGGCGATGTGCACCACCCGGTCGTGCCATTCGGGGCGGGTGCGCAGCAGGTGCCGGTAGGCCTGGAGGCCGCGGACGATGTTCTTGCTCAGCTCGGTGCGGTCGACCCGGACGATGGTGCGGCGCCCGCCGACGGCCTCGCGGAGGGCGGCGAGGCGTTCGTCGACGTCCGGGCGGTGGGAGCGTTCGCGCAGGAAGTCGGCGTCGGCGCCGAGCGCGTGGACGCCGAGCCGGGTGGTGCGGCCGGCGTGGGTGACGGTCATGGCGTCCCGGTCGACCTCGGCACCGAGCAGGTCGGCGCAGCAGTCGGCGAAGGCCAGAGCCCAGCGGCGGGTCAGGAAGCCGGCCCGGTCGGCGCCCAGGATGCCGGTGAGGACGGCCTCGGCGACGTCGTCGGGCAGCAGCCGGAAGTACTCGGGCGGGGCCCACGGGGTGTGCGAGAAGTGGCCGATCCGCAGGTCGGGGCGGGCGGCGCGGAGCAGGGCCGGGGTCAGCGAGAGGTGGTAGTCCTGGACCAGCACGGCGGCCCCGGGGGCGGCCTCGGCGGCCAGTGCCTCGGCGAAGGCGGCGTTGTAGGCGCGGTAGGCGGCCCACTCGGTGCGGAACCCGGCGTCGAAGGCGGGGGCGGTGGGGGTGGCGTAGAGCAGGTGGTGGACGAACCAGAGGGTGGAGTTGGCGACGCCGTTGTAGGCGCGGGCGAAGGTGTCGGGATCGATGTCCAGCATGCGGACGGCCTGGCCGCCCACGTCGTGCCCGGCGAGGTCGAGGCGGCCGTCCGGGGCCTCTCTGGCGGCCTGTCGGTCGGCGGCGCCGAGGGCGGCGCAGACCCAGACGGCGTCGGGGTCGTCGATGGCGGAGAGGCCGGAGACCAGGCCTCCGCCGCCGCGGCGGAGGGTCAGCGTGCCGTCGTCCGCGGTGCTGAACGACACCGGTCCCCGATTGGAGGCCACCAGGACGGGGGCGGTGCCGGTCGCACTCGAACGTTCGGTCGTGAGATCGCCCATGGTTGGTACGTTGCCTGGGCTCCGGAGCGGCAAACCCTTTCGGTGGGTGTTCAGTGTCGGGTCGCGTACTCGGGCACGGTGTGCATGGGCGGGCGTTCCAGGGCGGTCACCGGGTGGGTGTGGGCGGTGAACTCCCGGCTCTGCGGGTCGCGGGTGAACTGGGTCAGCAGCGGGTGGACGAGGTCGGCCGAGGCCTTCAGCCGGTGGGTGCGGTCGAGGCGTTCGAGGGCGGTGCGGTAGATGGTGGCGGCCATCCGGCCGAGGGCCTGGCCGTCCTGGTGCCGGTGGTGCCGGACGCCGACGTCCACCTGGGCCAGGGCGTCCAGCCCGACCGTCTCCAGCGCGTCGACCAGCAGGCCGAGTTCGACGCCGTAGCCGGTGGGGAAGGGGAGCCGTTCGAGCAGCGCGCGGCGGGCCGCGTACTCGCCGCCGAGCGGCTGGACGAAACCGGCGAGTTCCGGCCAGTGCAGGTTGAGCAGCGGGCGGGCGACCAGTTCGGTGACCCGGCCGCCGCCGGCCGGGACCACCGCCCCCTCCGTCTCCAGCGGCCGGTCGTACATGGCCTTGACCAGCTGGATGTCCGGTTCGGTGAGCAGCGGGCCGAGGATGCCGGAGACGAAGGCCGGGTCGAACTCGCGCAGGTCGGCGTCGACGAAGCAGACGATGTCGCCGCGGGTGACCAGCAGCGAGCGCCAGAGCACCTCGCCCTTGCCGGGGACGGCGGGCAGCCGGGGCAGGATCGCGTCGCGGTACTCCACCCGGGCGCCGGCCCGGGCGGCGACGGCGGCGGTGGCGTCGGCCGAGCCGGAGTCGATGACGACGAGTTCGTCGACCAGCGGGAGGCGCTCCATCAGCTCGCGGCGGATGGTGCGGACGATGTCGCCGACGGTGGCCTCCTCGTCCAGCGCGGGCAGCACCACGCTGACCGTGTGGCCGGTCCGGCGCTTGGCCTCCAGCAGGGCGTGCACCGGCCGGTCGACCGCGCTCCACGAGCGGCGGCGCAGCCAGGACGCCGCCTGCGGGAGCAGCGCGGGGGTCGGTTCGGCGGGCACGGGACTCTCCTCGGCGGGGTCGGTGGGACGCGCCATCTCGCGTGGCGGACGATCCCGTTCGGGGTTGACGCCTTCGGATACAGTCTTCGTACAGCGGCCGGACCTTTGCACGTCGGGGTCGCCGTTGAGCACCACCACAATTTCACAAGCTCATCCAGAGGGACTGAGGGAACGGCCCGTTGACGTCCCGGCAACCTTCTCGCGCGGCTGTCTGTCGACAGGCCCCGGCGGGACAGGTGCCAATTCCGGCCTGTGGCGCGACCGTGCCACGGGGAAGATGAGGAGAGAGGCCTCCGCCATCATGGCTATCGACACTGTCGCACCCGCATCCGTGGACCTCGGCCCCGCCACCGCGCTGTCCTGTCGGGAGTGCGGCACCCGCTTCCCGCTCGGTCCGAGCTTCGCCTGCCTGGAGTGCTTCGGCCCGCTGGAGATCGCGTACGACTTCGGCAGCGAGGGCGCCGAGGAGCTGCGCCGCCGGATCGAGGCCGGCCCGAGTTCGATCTGGCGCTACGCGCCGCTGCTGCCCGTCCCGGCCGACGTCGCCACCAAGCCCAACCTGAACCCCGGTTGGACCCCGCTGGTCAAGGCGGACAACCTGGGCCGCGAGCTGGGCTTCACCGCGCAGCTGCACATCAAGGACGACTCGGGCAACCCGACCCACTCGTTCAAGGACCGCGTGGTGGCCTGCGCCATCGAGGCCGCGCGGGCCTTCGGCTTCACGACGCTCTCCTGCTCCTCCACCGGCAACCTGGCCGGCGCGGTGGGCGCGGCGGCCGCCCGGGCCGGTTTCAAGTCCTGCGTGTTCATCCCGCACGACCTGGAGCAGGGCAAGGTCGTCATGGCCGGGGTGTACGGCGGCGAGCTGGTCGGCATCGAGGGCAACTACGACGACGTGAACCGCTTCTGCTCGGAGCTGATCGGCGACCCGGCCGGCGAGGGCTGGGGCTTCGTCAACGTCAACCTGCGCCCCTACTACGGCGAGGGCTCCAAGACGCTGGCGTACGAGATCTGCGAGCAGCTCGGCTGGCGGCTGCCGGAGCAGATCGTCATCCCGATCGCCTCCGGCTCCCAGCTGACCAAGATCGACAAGGGGCTGCAGGAGCTGATCAGGCTCGGCCTGGTCGAGGACCGGCCGTACAAGGTCTTCGGCGCCCAGGCGGCGGGCTGCTCGCCGGTGTCGGCGGCGTTCAAGGCCGGCCAGGACGTGATCCGCCCGGTCAAGCCGGACACCATCGCCAAGTCGCTGGCGATCGGCAACCCGGCGGACGGCCCGTACGTGCTGGACATCGCCCGGCGCACCGGCGGCGCGGTCGAGGACGTCACCGACGCCGAGGTGGTGGACGCGATCCGGCTGCTGGCCCGGACCGAGGGCGTCTTCGCCGAGACCGCGGGCGGGGTGACCGTCGGCGTGCTGAAGAAGCTGGTGGAGACCGGCCAGCTGGACCCGGCCAAGGAGACCGTCGCGATCAACACCGGCGACGGCCTGAAGACCCTGGACGCCGTCGCCGGGGCCGGGATGACCGCCGTCATCCGCCCGACCCTGGCGTCCTTCCACGACGCCGGCCTCGCGTCCGCCTGAAACACCCCCCACCCCGCTGGGTCGCACCCGCTAGGAGAACCATGAGCGCCAACGTCCGTATCCCCACCATCCTGCGCACCTACACCGGCGGCGCCGCCGAGGTGGCCGCCGAGGGCGCCACCCTGGGCGAGGTCATCGCCGACCTGGAGAAGAACCACGCGGGGATCGCCGCCCGCATCCTGGACGACGCCGGCAAGCTGCGCCGTTTCGTCAACGTCTACGTGAACGACGACGACGTGCGCTTCGCCGAGGGCCTGGCGACCGGGATCGCGGCCGGCGCCAGCGTCTCGATCATCCCGGCGGTGGCCGGCGGTTGCTGAGCCGCGCCCCGATCCGGGCACTCCGCCCGAGCCGTTCGTCCGACCGGCCGTTCGCGCGTACGGAATTCCGTTCTCCGTACGCACGGACGGCCGGCCGCATTTCGGCGGGAATATGGCGGGGTCAAGTCGGAGTAGAGTGTGGCTCGGTTGGGAACAGGGCTTCCCCTCATCCTCACCCGCGAATCGCCGGACGGTCGTCCGGCCGCTGAGACCGGTCGGATGCCTGGGCCGTGAAACATGTCAGGCAGATGTCAGAATTCCCGCGGGGATTTGTAGTAATCCGTCCGCTATGTCCGGCGTGAAATGCCGAATTCCTCCCGCTTTCGCCCGTCCTGCCCCTTGGCGCGGTGCCGGAATTCCCCGCAGCTGACCCTGTTGCAGAGGGCGTCGATCCGGATACATTCAGCCGCGGTCGACGTAATCACCCGCTCACAGGGCGCCGTCAGGCACCCCCGGCGGAGGACTGCGGCGTGCACGGCTGCGCCCAGGGGGGGTTCCCCGGGCCGGCCTTCAAACCAGACCCGGGCCCGCGACCTGCGGGCGCGTGAAGGGCCAGCACAGCACTAGGGGAGTTCGGAATGGCTCAGGGCACCGTCAAGTGGTTCAACGCGGAGAAGGGCTACGGCTTCATCGCGGTCGACGGTGGTGCGGACGTCTTCGTCCACTACAGCGCGATCCAGATGGACGGCTACCGCACCCTCGAGGAGGGCCAGCGGGTCGAGTTCGAGATCTCCCAGGGACAGAAGGGCCCGCAGGCGGACATGGTCCGCGCCGCGGTGTGACCCCCTTCCGACCCCAGGAGCTCGGCGCGGCCCACGGCTGGTGACCACTCGCTTCTCGACGGGCCCGTACGACACACGTCGTGCGGGCCCGTCGGCGTTCCCCGGCGGGGAGTTGCGCGGGTCGGCGGGAGCGCCCCGGACGGCTCGCGGGATCGCGATTGGGCTTGCACTCGACCACCCGGAGTGCTAATCATTGGCGTTAGCACTCACAGCGTGAGAGTGACAGCGGACCGGGTCGGTGAGGCCCCCGGGAGCGGTAGGGGAAAGGACCCCCGCACACCAGGGCCGTCCGTCGCGGGCACCCCTTGGTCCGAGCAGTCGACCGTGTCCCGGAGGACCACTTCTGATGGCCAAGATCATCGCCTTTGATGAGGAAGCTCGCCGCGGCCTTGAGCGTGGCATGAACCAGCTCGCCGACGCAGTGAAGGTCACGCTCGGCCCCAAGGGTCGCAACGTCGTGCTGGAGAAGAAGTGGGGCGCCCCCACGATCACCAACGACGGTGTCTCCATCGCCAAGGAGATCGAGCTCGAGGACCCCTACGAGAAGATCGGCGCGGAGCTCGTCAAGGAGGTCGCCAAGAAGACCGACGACGTCGCGGGTGACGGCACCACCACCGCCACCGTGCTCGCCCAGGCCCTGGTTCGCGAGGGTCTGCGCAACGTCGCCGCCGGCGCCAACCCGATGGCCCTGAAGCGCGGCATCGAGAAGGCCGTCGCCGCCGTCTCCGACCAGCTGCTGGCCCAGGCCAAGGACGTGGAGACCAAGGAGCAGATCGCCTCCACCGCCTCCATCTCGGCCGCCGACACCCAGATCGGCGAGCTCATCGCCGAGGCCATGGACAAGGTCGGCAAGGAAGGCGTCATCACCGTCGAGGAGAGCAACACCTTCGGTCTGGAGCTTGAGCTCACCGAGGGCATGCGCTTCGACAAGGGCTACATCTCCGCCTACTTCGCGACCGACCTGGAGCGCATGGAGGCGACGTTCGAGGACCCGTACATCCTCATCGCCAACTCCAAGATCGGCTCGGTCAAGGACCTGCTGCCGCTGCTGGAGAAGGTCATGCAGAGCGGCAAGCCGCTCGTCATCATCGCCGAGGACGTCGAGGGCGAGGCCCTGTCGACCCTGGTCGTGAACAAGATCCGCGGCACCTTCAAGTCCGTCGCCGTCAAGGCCCCGGGCTTCGGCGACCGCCGCAAGGCCATGCTCGGCGACATCGCCATCCTCACCGGTGGCACCGTGATCTCCGAGGAGGTCGGCCTCAAGCTGGAGAACGCCGGCATCGACCTGCTGGGCACCGCCCGCAAGGTGGTCATCACCAAGGACGAGACCACCATCGTCGACGGTGGCGGTGACAGCGAGCAGGTCGCCGGCCGCGTGAACCAGATCCGCGCCGAGATCGAGAACAGCGACTCGGACTACGACCGCGAGAAGCTCCAGGAGCGCCTCGCCAAGCTGGCCGGCGGCGTGGCCGTCATCAAGGCCGGCGCGGCCACCGAGGTGGAGCTCAAGGAGCGCAAGCACCGCATCGAGGACGCCGTCCGCAACGCGAAGGCCGCCGTCGAGGAGGGCATCGTCGCCGGTGGTGGCGTCGCGCTGCTGCAGGCCTCGGTCGCCTTCGACAAGCTGGAGCTGGAGGGCGACGAGGCCACCGGTGCCAACATCGTCAAGGTCGCGCTGGAGGCCCCGATCAAGCAGATCGCGACCAACGCCGGCCTGGAGGGTGGCGTCGTGGTGGAGAAGGTGCGCAACCTTCCCGCCGGTCACGGCCTGAACGCGGCCACCAACACCTACGTCGACCTGATCGCCGAGGGCATCATCGACCCGGCCAAGGTGACCCGCTCCGCGCTGCAGAACGCCGCCTCCATCGCGGCGCTGTTCCTCACCACCGAGGCCGTCATCGCCGACAAGCCGGAGAAGGCCGCTGCGGCCGCCGGCGGCGGCATGCCGGGCGGTGACATGGACTTCTGATCCTGATCGCACCGATCGGATCAGTTGGTTCCTGATCGTGTGGGCGGTCCCCTTCGGGGGGCCGCCCACACGGCGTTCTACCGGAGAATGGACAGATGGCTTCCGACGACATCGAGACCGCGCTGCACAACGCGCGGGCGCTGATCCTGGCCGACCTCACCGCGCGGGACGTGGCGGACGCCGCCGTCGTCTCCCTGGTGGAGCAGGCCGTGACGCACCGCCGCTGGTGGCTGGAGCAGTGGCCGGACGGCACCGAGTACGTGCTCGGGCTGGTCGCCCAGGACGTCCAGGACGCGCTGCTGGAGGCGTACGGGCGCTGGCCGCTGTGCACCGCCTGCGCAGCCGACGGGGACCCGCACGCGCTCGGCGTGGAGCCGGAGCTGGGGCCGGAGCCGCACTGGGTGTGCGGCAAGCAGGGTGCGGTGGTCGCGCCGGTGGGGGAGCTCTCCTAGCCAGCTCCTGGCCCGCTCCTGGTCCGCTCCCAGCCGACTCGTGGTCCGCGTGGTGGACCGGGCGGCGGGAGTACTGGACCTATAGGTAGGTTGACGATATATGTAGTCGTATGACTGAACGCTCGATGCAGGAGCCGACGCTGCTGCTGCTCACCGCCCTGGCGGACGCCCCGAGACACGGCTACGCCCTCATCCAGGAGATCGCCGCGATCTCCGAGGGCCGGGTCAAGATGCGCACCGGCACCCTGTACGGCGCCCTCGACCGGCTGCTCCAGCAGGGGCTGATCGAGGTCGCCGCGGAGGAGGTCGTGGACGGGAGGGCGCGGCGCAGCTACGCGCTGACCAGCGTCGGCCGGGAGGCGCTGGCCTCCGAGGCGGAGCGGCTGCGGGCCGTCGCCACCGAGGCGGAGCGCCGTCTCGCGAACGTCCTGTCGGCGCTGCAGGGAAAGCCGGAGCCGGAGGGGAAGTCGATGATGAGGGGGTTCTTCGCATGACCACACCCATGACCACGCCGACGATGGGGGCGCCTTCGACCGCGCTGCGGGCGGCGCTGCAGTTCTACCCGCCGCGCTACCGCCGGGAGCGCGGCGAGGAACTGGCCGCGGTGTTCGCCGACACCACGGCGGAGGCCGGCCGCTCGGCCGTCGCCCGCGAGGCGTTCGACCTGGCCGCGTACGGGCTGCGGGTGCGGCTCGGGCTGACCGGCTCCTCGCTGGCCGGGCGGGTGCTCGCGCTGGCCGCGCCGATGGTCGCCGGGGCGCTGGCCGGTGCGGCCCTGGTGCCGTGGGTGAGCGATGCGGAGCGGGCCGCCCATCGGCTGACCTGGGACGACTCGTACCTCACGTACGCCCTGACCATCGCGCCGCCGGTGATCGCGCTGCTGCTCGCGGTGGCCGTCGTGACGGGGCGCTGGACGGCGGTGCGGGTCATCTCGCTGGTCCAGGCCGTCTCCGCGCTGTTCGTGCTGGCGAAGGCCGTCGTGCTGCCGCCGGAGTTCGACCTCTGGGGGGTGGGGGACAGCAGCGTGGCCACCATGCCGTTCGTGCTGGGGGCGCTGCTGCTGGCCGCGGCGCCGACGGAGTTGCTGCCCAGGGCCTCCTGGCGTTCCGGCGGGCTGGCGCTGGCCTCGGTCCTCGGGGGCGGGCTGCTGGTGGCGCTCCAGCACTGGGGCGACTCGACCTTCCCGCTGGACATGCAGTGGTTCGCGGTGCTGCTGATCGGGCCGCTGCTGCTGACCTTCACCGCGCTGCGCGGCCGGGTGCTGCCGGCGGCCGTCGGGGTCGCGGTGCTGTCGCTGACGATGTTCGCGGGCCTGTTCAACATCTGGCGCGAGGGCCGCGGGTTCTGGCACGTGCTGCCGATGGCGGCGCCGGTGCTGCTGCTCCTGGTGGCGGCCGCGGTGGCGGTGCGCCGGATCGGGACCGGCGACGGGCTCGGCGGACGGTTCGGCGGGGGCTCCGGGAAGGGGCGCAGCCTGGCGTGACCCGGGGGCTGGGGCGAAGTGCTCGCCGGGCCCGGCCGGATGTGGCAACCTACTGATATGTCTAGACCAATTTTCGAAGTCATCGCGCTGACGCCCCAGGACGCCCAGGCTGCCGAGTCGGGCGGCGCCGACCGGCTCGAACTGGTCACCGACATGGCCGCGGACGGGCTCACCCCGCCCGTCGAGGACTTCGCCCGGATCCGGGCCGCCGTCGACATCCCGCTGCGCGTAATGCTCCGGATCCAGGACGGCTTCGCGCCCGGCGGCCTGGACGAACTGGCCGCCCTGGCCGCCGCGTTGCGGGCCGAGGGCGCCGAGGAGTTCGTCTTCGGCTTCCTCCACGCCGACGGTGCCGTCGACCTGGCCGCCACCGCCGCCGTCGCCGAGGCGGTGGCCGGCTGCCGCTGGACCTTCCACCGGGCGATCGACCACAGCGCCGACCGGGCCGCCCTGCGGGCCGCCGTCGGCGCGCTGCCCGGGCTGGACACCTTCCTCACCTCGGGCGCGGCCGCCGGCGTCGACGCCGGGCACGAGGTGCTGCTGGCGGACCTCGCCCGCGCGGGCGAGCCCGGGTACGGGCAGCGGATCCTGATCGGCGGCGGCCTGCGGGCCGAACACCTGAAGGGGCTGCGGGCCGAGGGCTTCGACGGCTTCCACGTCGGCGGCGCGGTGCGGGCCGACGGCTGGCGGACGCCGGTGGACGCGGCCAAGGTCGCCGAGTGGCGGGCCCTGATCGACGCCTGAGCGCGCGCGGCGGGCGGGGGCCGGTCCCGGTGGGGCCGGCCCCCGCTGCCCGGTTCCTCAGTGCAGCTGCGCGGGCAGCGGCTCGCCGTGCAGCACCGTCAGGCCGGAGACGGCACGGGTGAGCGCCACGTACAGCCGCCGCAGGCCGGTCCGCTCGTCCGGCTCGCCCGCGACCACCGCGGCCGGCTCGTCCAGCACCACGTAGTCGTACTCCAGGCCCTTGGCCAGCGAGGCCGGGACGAGCGTCAGCCGGGCCTCGGCGCTGGTCTCGGCGCCGGGGGACAGGTACGGCAGGCCGGCCGCGGTCAGCGCCTCGGCGAGCGCCGGGATCCGGGCGTCGGCGGCGATCAGCCCGGTCGAGCCCTCGTGCTCCAGCGCCTCGCGGCAGGCCGCCAGGACGGCGGGCACGGCCTCCCCGTCCGGGAGGCGGCGGATCGTCAGCGAGCCGGGGGCGTCGCGCACGGAGGTCGCCGGGGCCAGGCCCGGGGCGATCGCCGGGAGCAGCCGGGAGGCGTACGCGATGACCTCCTCCGGTACCCGGAAGCCCTTGGTCAGCTCCTCGACGTGGGCGTCCGGCTTGCCCAGGTGGCGCAGCGCGTCCGGCCAGCTCGCCGTCGCCCACGGGGTGGTGCCCTGGGCGAGGTCGCCGAGGACGGTCGCCGAGCCGGTCGTGCAGCGGCGGCCGACCGCGCGGTACTGCATCGGGGAGAGGTCCTGCGCCTCGTCCAGCACCACGTGCCCGAGCGAGGGGGTGCGCTGCACCAGGTCCGTCGCCTCGTCGACCAGGACGGCGTCGGCCTGCGTCCAGCGGGCCGTCTTCACCGAGCGGCCCGGCTTGGGCCACAGCACCGCCTGCTGCTCCTCCGGGGTCAGCACGCCCTCCGCGCAGGCGGCCAGGAACTCCGGGTCGGAGAGCAGCCGCAGCACCAGCTTCGCCGGATCGACCGCCGGCCAGCACTCCTTGGCCACCGCCTTGACCGCGGCGTTGCGGGCCACCGCGTCCTGCACCCGGTCGTCGGGGGCCTCGCCGGACTGTTCCATCTTCAGCAGCACGGTGTGCGCGATCCGCTGCGGTAGGGCGTCCCTGGCGGCGCCGTAGCGCACCTCGCGGCCCTTCAGCTCCTCGATGATCGAGGCGAGTTCGTGCGCCTGGACGCGCCAGCGGCGGGAGCCGCGGACCACCACGCAGGGCTCGGTGGGCAGCGCGATGCCCGCGCGCACCGCCCGGCGCAGCACCTCGGCCATCCGGGCGTCGCCCTTCAGCCGGGCCGCCTGCGGGTCGTCCTCGCCGCGCACCTCGACGTGCCCGACCAGCTGCTGCACGGTCGCCTGGGCGACGTCCAGCTCGCCCAGGGCCGGGAGCACCTGCTCGATGTAGGAGAGGAAGGCGTTGTTCGGCCCGATCACCAGCGTGCCCGTCCGGGCGAGGCGCTCACGGTGCGCGTACAGCAGGTACGCGACGCGGTGCAGGCCCACGGCCGTCTTCCCGGTGCCGGGGGCGCCCTGGACGCAGATGGTGCCCGTCACGTCGGAGCGGACGATCTCGTCCTGCTCGGGCTGGATGGTGGCGACGATGTCGCGCATCGGGCCGACACGGGGCTTCTCGATCTCGGCGGCGAGCAGGGCGGAGGCGGTGTCCGCCTCCGCCGGGTCGCTCAGGTGCTCGTCCTCGTAGGCGGTGAGCTCGCCGGCGGTGTAGCCGAAGCGGCGGCGGCGCTCGACGTCCAGCGGCTCGGTGCGGGTGGCCCGGTAGAACGGCTGGGAGACCGGCGCGCGCCAGTCGATCACCATCGGGTCGCCGTCGGCGTCGTGGACGTGCCGGCGCCCGATGTAGAAGTTCTCGCCGCCTCCTCCTTCGCTCAGCTCCTCGCTGATCGCGTGCAGGTAGTCCAGGCGGCCGAAGAACAGCGGGGTGTGCGAGAGGTCGGCGAGGGCGGCGATCCGGGCCTCGATCTGGTTCTGGAGGACGGCGGCGGACACCCAGGTGCCGGTCACGTCGCGCAGGTCCAGCGACTGGACGTCCTCGCGCATCGCTCGCAGCGCGGACCGGGACGCGGCCAGGTGGTCGCGTTCGCGCTGGAGGGGGTCGGTGGTGGGGGTGGCGGGCACAGCGAACCTTCCCGGCTGCGCCGGAACCGGGCGCAGCGGATCGATGGAGCTCACGGTGGGTACGGCCGACCGGTTGCCGTGCGGTCGGCGCCTCCCCCGGCTGCCTGCGCGACTTCAGCAGGTACCACGGTTCGGGAGGGGGCAGACGGACGATCCTAGACCCGTGCGGCCCGGGGTTCCAGCCCCGCAGGTCCCGGGCCCGCAGGTCCCGGCCCCCGTACGACCCGGAGGACGCGCACCGCGGCGGCACCGCCCCGGGCACCGCCGCGCGCGTGGTCCTCCTCGGGCGCGACGGTGTCCGGGGCCGGGGTGCCCTGCCGCACGCCCTACAGCACGTCGTCCGCGTCGATGATGCGGTACGCGTAGCCCTGCTCGGCCAGGAAGCGCTGCCGGTGGGCGGCGAAGTCCTGGTCCACGGTGTCCCGGGCGACCACCGAGTAGAAGTGCGCCGAGTGGCCGTCCGCCTTCGGGCGCAGGACGCGGCCCAGGCGCTGGGCCTCCTCCTGGCGGGAGCCGAACGTCCCGGAGACCTGGATGGCCACGGTGGCCTCGGGCAGGTCGATCGAGAAGTTCGCGACCTTGGAGACCACCAGGACGCCGATCTCCTTGTTGCGGAACGCCTCGAACAGCTTCTCGCGCTGGGCGTTGCTGGTCTCGCCCTTGATCACGGGCGCGTCCAGCACCTCGCCGAGCTCGTCCAGCTGGTCGATGTACTGGCCGATGACCAGCGTCTGGTCCTTCTCGTGCTTCTTCACCAGCGCCTCCACCACCCGCCGCTTGGTCGCCGTGGTGGCGCAGAAGCGGTAGCGCTCCTCGGGCTCGGCGGTGGCGTAGGCCAGGCGCTCCGAGTCGGTCAGGGTGACCCGCACCTCGCAGCAGTCGGCGGGCGCGATGTAGCCCTGCGCCTCGATCTCCTTCCACGGCGCGTCGAAGCGCTTGGGCCCGATCAGGCTGAACACGTCGCCCTCGCGGCCGTCCTCGCGCACCAGCGTCGCGGTCAGGCCCAGGCGGCGGCGGGCCTGGAGGTCGGCGGTGAACTTGAACACCGGCGCCGGCAGCAGGTGCACCTCGTCGTAGACCACCAGGCCCCAGTTGCGGGCGTCGAACAGCTCCAGGTGCGCGTAGGCGCCCTTCCGCTTGGTGGTCATCACCTGGTAGGTGGCGATGGTGACCGGGCGGATCTCCTTGCGCGTCCCGCTGTACTCGCCGATCTCCTCCTCGGTGAGCGAGGTGCGCTTGACCAGCTCGTGCTTCCACTGGCGGGCCGAGACGGTGTTGGTGACCAGGATCAGCGTCGTCGACTTGGCGTGCGCCATCGCGGCCGCGCCGACCAGCGTCTTGCCGGCGCCGCAGGGCAGCACCACGACGCCCGAGCCGCCGTGCCAGAAGCCCTCGACGGCCTGTGCCTGGTACGGGCGCAGCCGCCAGCCGTCCTCGTCCAGCTCGATCGGGTGCGCCTCGCCGTCCACGTACCCGGCGAAGTCCTCGGCCGGCCAGCCGAGCTTGAGCAGCACCTGCTTGATCTGGCCGCGCTCGGAGGGGTGCACCACCACCGTGTCCGGGTCGACCCGGGCGCCGACCAGCGGGGCGATCTTCTTGGAGCGCAGCACCTCCTCCAGCACCGGCCGGTCGGTGGTGGCGAGCACCAGCCCGTGCGTCGGGTGCTTGAGCAGCTGGAGCCGCCCGTAGCGGCCCATGGTGTCCGCCACGTCCACCAGCAGTGCGTGCGGCACCGGGTAGCGCGAGTACGTCACCAGGGCGTCGACCACCTGCTCGGCGTCGTGCCCCGCCGCCCGCGCGTTCCACAGCCCGAGCGGCGTCACCCGGTACGTGTGCACGTGCTCGGGGGCGCGCTCCAACTCGGCGAACGGCGCGATGACGCGGCGGCACTCGGCGGCCTTGGGGTGATCGATCTCCAGGAGAAGAGTTTTGTCGCTCTGGACGATGAGCGGTCCGTCGTTCACGCGGGGAAGCCCTCCACTGGCTGACAGGCTGGATTGACGCAGACCCTCCAGTGTCGCGCATTGCGCGGCGAACGTGAGCGGGCCCCTTCCAAACGTGATCGGGCTTCTTCCATTCGTACGGGTGACCGCGCCCGCGACCGCGACCGCGCCGGTACCCGCGCCCCGGGCGACGGCTCCGGGTGACCACGGTGCGCATCGCTCGTTGAGCCGGGCATGAAGAAGTCGAAGCGCGTTCTCACCGCTCTCGCCCTGATGGGCACGGCCTTCGCGGCCACCGCCTCGTCCGTCGGCTCCGCGCACGCCCTCGCGGGGATCGGGGAGGGGCCCGGCGGGCTGCTCGCCGCGCCCGGATTCCTGATCGCCGACCAGGTCGGCGGCGGCTCGCTGCCGGTCGGGCAGGGGGAGATCGGCAGCCTGGCGGACAAGGCCGTCAAGGAGAAGATGAAGGAGTCGCAGGGGCACTGAGCCCGGCCCTGCCGCCGGGGTTACTCGTCGAGTTCCGCGACGCCGGTGATGCGGTGCAGGGCGAAGGTGCGGAGCTCGTCGGCGTGGTGGTCGAAGGCGGTGACGAAGCCGCCTTCGACCTTGACCGGGTCGATGATCCGCTGGCTGGCGATGCCCTCGGCGTTGAGGTAGCCGATCCACATCCGTTCGCCGAGCAGGACGGCGGTCTGCAGGGCCGCGAGGGTCTCGGCGGCGGCGGTGCGGGGCAGCTGGCGCGGGTCGGGGGTGGAGTCACGGCGGTTGACGGTGGCGGCGCGGTCGCCGGCCCGGATGGCCTTGATGGCGGCGGCGAGCAGGGTGTCGTCGGGGGTCGGCGGGCCGTCCGGGACGGGCGCGGGGGCGGTGCGGGGCGGGGTGCGGTGGCTGTCCTGGCGGGTGATCAGCACGTCGCCCTCGGCGGACTCGGCGGCCGGGGCGTAGCCCATCGTGCGCAGGGCGGCGAGCAGGACGTCCGGGGCGGCCTGGGCGGCGAGGACGGTGGGGGCGAGCAGCCGCAGCCGCAGGTCGGCGGAGCGGCGGTCGGCGAGGACCTCGTTCAGCAGGGACGGGTCGTCGCAGCGCAGGTAGGAGGAGGCGGCTCCGACCCGCAGGATGCCGTGCCGGCGGGCGACGTCGTCGATCAGGTAGCCGAGCGGCTGCGGGACGGGCGTCCGGGAGTGCTGCTCCAGGAAGGCCCGCAGGTCGGCGGCGGTGCGTCCGGCGTCGAGGGCGCGGCGCACGGACACCGGGGTGAAGCGGTAGACGGTGGCGCCGCCCTTGGACTCGATGTCGGCGCACAGCGCGAGGGCCTGGGCGAGCGGGGTGAGCAGCGGGCCGGGGGCGATCGCGGTGAGGTCCGGTTGCAGGATCACGTGGTCGAGCGGCTGCGGCAGCAGCGGGGCGAGCACCTCGGCCGGGTCGGATTCGGCGGTGAGCAGGGCGCGGGCGGGGGCGGCGAGGGCGCCGCGGCCGGTGACGCCGAGGAGTTCGGCCTCGGCGAGGGTCCAGGCGGTGAGGTCGTCGCGCAGCTCGTGGCCGTCCGGGCCGGTCGGGCCGCCGCGCAGCGGGCGCTGCCAGCGCAGGGTGGGCAGGAGCTCGGCGGCGGTGGCGGGGGTGCCGGGCGGGAGTTCGGCGAGCAGCGCGAGGGTGGCGCGGCGGACGGACGGGGCGAGGGTGCGGTCGAGTTCGGGCCCGAGGGCGGCGCGCGGCTTGCCCTTGCCGTCCGGGGTGCCGGTGAGGGCGGGGACGCGGGTGGCGGCGAGCCAGGCGGCGGCGAGGACGGACCAGCGTTCGGCGGTGTCCCGCTGGAGCCAGCCGTCGTAGGCCGGGGTCGGGGCCCAGCGTTCGTCGGCCTCGCCGTCGGGGGCCAGCAGCCCGGCGGCGTAGGCGAGTTCGAGCCAGAAGGCGGCCTGCTGCTCGGTGGTCTCCAGGGCCTGCGCGGTGCGCTTGAGGTCGCGGATGCCGAGGCCGCCGGCGCGCAGCGTGGGCGGCGGGGTGAGGCCCCAGGTGTCGAGGAGTTCCTCGACGGTCTTGACGGCGGTGTGGGCCTGGCCGGCCGCCGCGCCGTCCACAGCCTGTGGATCGCGCGGGGCGGCGGCCGGGGCGGGCTCGGGCTGGACCGGCTCGACGGCGCGGTGGGTGCGGCCGCCGCGCAGGTGCAGGGCCAGTTCGCGCGGCAGGACGACGCTGCCCGGCCCGCTGGGCAGCAGCAGCCCGCGGGCGAGCAGCCACTCGACGGGGCTCTGCGCGTCCTCGGCGGTGACCGGGCGGGTGGCGTCCGGGACGGTGCCGGTCGGCGGCCCCCAGACCAGCCGCTCCAGCAGCCGCAGCGCGGCCTCGGGGGCGGTGTCGAGCAGCGCCGCGCAGCGGGCGCGGTCGTTCAGCAGGGCGGCGAGCGCGTCGACGGCGGTGACCGGGTCCGGGGTGGCGGGCTGTCCGGCGGAGGCGAGCAGCTGCTGCAGCCGGGCCGGGGACATGCCGACGGTCGCGTCGGAGAGGGTCGGGCCGAGGCCGGTGCGGCCGGGGTTGGCGGCCGTCGGGGCGAGTGCCTCGCGGACGGCGAGGACCAGCCGCAGGCCGTTGTCCGGGCCCCAGAGCAGGGACCGGTCGCGCAGGGTGGCGATGGCCCGGGGGAGGGCGGCGGCGACGGCGGACCGGTCGGCGGGCGTCAGCGGGGTCGCGCCGGGGTGCGGCTTGACCTTGGCCGGGCCGGTCAGCAGGGTGCGGACGGTGGCCAGGCCGGTGCCGTCCGGGGCGGTGGCCAGGACCTCGGCGACCTGCAGGGTGAAGCGGTCCAGGCGCTCCAGGGCGCGCAGCGCCGAGGCGCGGGAGGAGAGCCGGGCGGACAGCTGGGTGAGGTCGCCGGGGACGGGGTTGAGCAGGTCGGGGCGGGAGCGGAGCAGGGCGGCGAGCGCGTCGTCGGGGCGGGCGCGCAACTCCTCGGCGAGGGTGCGGGGGCCGGCGGCGGACCTGCCCTGGCGTTGAGGGCCCTGCTGTGTGGTCATTCGACCTAGGTTAGTCGGGCGGGCGGACGGCGGGGTGTCCGTGCGGCGGCCCGTGGTGGACCGGTCCTCAGGACTCGCGTGGGCGGGGGCGGGGTGGGTAGCGTCACGGCCGAGGGTGGTTCGGTGGGCCGGGGTTCGGGCGCGAGGCGGGGTGTCGGTGATGACGGACGGCGAGTGGTGGCGCAGGAGCGGGCCGTGGAGCGGCCGTTCGGGGGGCGGGGCGGGGGCCTCCGGCGGGTCTGCCGGGGCCGGTGCTACCGGTGACAAGGGCGGTTCGGGCGGTCCGGGTGCGTCGGGTGGGTCCGGGGCCTCCGGTCCGTCCGGCGCCTCCGACGGGGACAGCGTGTACGACACGGCGGCGCCGGGCGGCGGGACTCCGTCGGTGCCGCTGGATCCGCCCCGGACGCCGCGCGCCCCGGGGGCCGGGGCGCCGCCCGTACAGCTGGACAAGTCGCGTTTCGACGGGCCCGAGGACGATTCGGACTCCATCCCGCCGCCCCAGGTGTACAGCTCCGGCGCGAACGGCTGGGATCTGGTGCTGCTCAACTTCTCGGACTCGCCGCAGGCTCCGCCGAAGCCGATCCCCGAGCAGCGCGCCGGGGGCGGGGCGGGTGCGGCGGGCGCGCAGGCTGCCGATCCGGCGGGGGCTGCGGCGGGGGCGGCTGCGGCGGCTTCGGGGAAGGGGAAGAAGCTGCGCAAGGCCAAGGGGAGGGCGGCCGCCGCGGGGAAGGCGAAGGCGCAGCCGGCCGCCCCCGCCGGCCAGGCCGGTGCCGGTGCGGACGCAAGTGCGGGCGCGGGCGCGAGCGCGGGTGTCGGGGCCCGGCGGCCGTCCCTGCTGGTCCTGCTCTCCTGCGGGCTGCTGATCGGCGGCGCCGCCATGAGCTTCTTCCCGGCCATGCTGGTGGGCTGGGCCCTCGGCTACCTGTCCCGCCAACTCTCCGATCTGACACGCAAGTTCGTCATCCTCGGGATCCCGCTGATCACGATGAGCGCGGCCACCCTGCACGCCATGCAGGCCAAGCCGGGCGCCCAGGGCGGCGCGGGCGTGCAGGCCGGTGCGCAGTTCAGCCAGATCAGCTGGTCGGCGGCCCCGGGCGTGCTGCGCCTGTCGGCGGTGCTGTCGGCGGTGGTGCTGCTGCTGTTGAGCCTGCGCCGTCGCCCGCCGCAGCAGGGCTGAGGCCCGGGACGAGGGCGGCGAAGCCGGTGCAGAGCAGCCGGATGCTCTGGGTGAACTTCTCGTCCTGGCTGATCCGGGGGATCAACTCGCCCATGATCAGCGGGAACTGCGCGCACAGGTCGGCGTAGAGCTCGGCGCTGACGGGTGGCGGGGCCGGTGGCTGGTTCTGTTCCTGGAGGACGAAGCCGGTGACGTGGCTGAGCAGGATGTCGGCGGCGATGCCGCAGTGGACGGTGGGCAGGCCGGCGTCGAGGAGGGTGCGCAGCAGGCGTTCCATCAGGGAGAGGCCGCCGGAGCTGAGGACGCCGGGGCTCTCGGCGAGGAGCAGTGCGCCGCCGGGGTGTTGCTGGATGCTGCGGCGCAGGGTGGTGGCCTGGGCTTCGACCCGGTCCCGCCAGGTGGCGTCGGGGCCGAGGGCGGCGAGGGCTCCGGTGCCGGTGTCGTAGGCCTGCCGGCAGACGCGGTCGGCCATCAGGGTGAGCAACTCGTCCTTGCCGCGCACGTGGTAGTAGAGGCTGCCGGCGTGGGCGTCGAGGCGGTCGGCGACCTGGCGCATGGACAGGTTGTGGTAGCCGACCTCCGCGAAGACGGCCATGCCCGCATCGACGATGCGCTCCTTGGTGAGCTTCATGGCTCCACCGTACAACGTTTTCCAACACCGTTCGAAAGCTGTGCTAGCTTTGCCCTGCCCGGTTTTCGAACGGTGTTGGAATGCAATGGGGGAGGGGCAGTCATGGGGGCGATCCTGTTCAACGTGACCACGGCCGCGCTGATGGTCATGATGGTCAACTGCGGGCTCGGCGCGGTCGGCCGGGACACGCTGCGGGGGCGGCCGATCCCGTGGGCGGCGGTCGCCCTGACCACGCTCGCCGTCGGCGGCGTGCTGCTCCAGCTGCTCTGGTCCGGCGCCATGGACGCGCTCGACGCCGACCCCGCCAAGTCCGGCTGGTGGCGCGAGTTCACCTCGGTCTTCCTGCAGAACGGCGGCCTCGGCGGCGGCCTGTGGAACCTCGCCACCCTCGCCGCCGTCGCCGCGCTCGCCCAGTGGTACTGGGGCGGCCCGCTCACCCTCGCCTTCTTCCTCGCGGGCGTCCTGCTGCCCGGCCGGATCGACGACCTGCTCGGCTTCGGCGACGGCCCCAGCATCGACCCCCGCAACTTCGCCGGCAGCTCCGGCGCCACCTACTTCCTCGGCGCCACCCTGGCCCTCGCCTCCCTCACCCGCACCCGCCTGCCCAAGGAGCGCGCCCTGGCCGTCGGCGTCCCGGTGCTGGGCCTCGCCATGTGGCTCGCCCAGGACAACGGGCACGGCCTGGTGGCGGTCTACGGCTTCGCCCTCGGCGCGGCGGCCTGGGCGGTCCGCGGCCGGCTGGCGCGACGGTAGTCGGGGCCGCCGCGATCCGACCCGCCGGGCTGGGCGATCCGGCCCGGCGGGTCGGACCGCTTGGCCCCGCTTGGTCCGGCGGCGGATCGCCCAGCCCCTCAGCCCGGCGGCGCGGTGCGCCCCAGCCGCTCAGCGGGCGAAGCCCGCCAGCAGCTCCCGCGGGTCGAAGGTCACCCGGATCCGGGTGATCCGCCCGTTCTCCACGTGGCTCCAGTTCGCCGTCGGCGCCGGCGGTGCGACGCTCGTGTGCAGGTCGAACCAGGTGATCACGTCGTCCCCCTCGACCACCCGGGCGTGCACCTCGATCTTCTCCAAGACCTGCCCGAGCCCCTTCAACCCGGCCAAGGCGTTCTCCACCCCCGACACCGTGGCCAGCGGCCCCACGAAGTCGACGTCCTCCGCCAGCAGCCCCCGCAGCGTCTCGAAGTCGCCCGCCTGCCAGGCCGCGAAGTAGGTCTCGGAAATCTCACGCGCAGTCTTCGTCGTCGTCATGCCTCCATCCTCCCGAGCACTCCGCCATCCGTCCAACAGATGGATCAGATCCCAGCTATCATCATTGGTTATGGAGATGCACCAGCTGCGCTACTTCGCGGCCGTCGTCGACGAGGGCTCCTTCACCGCCGCCGCGACCCGCCTGCACGTCAGCCAGTCCGGCATCAGCACCCAGGTCGGCAAGCTGGAACGCGAGTTGGGACAGCTGCTCCTCGACCGTTCCGGCCGCCGGGTCCGCCTCACCCCCGCCGGCGAGGCCGTCCTGCCGCTGGCCAAGGACGCCCTCGCCACGCTCGAAGCCATCCAGCACACCGCCGCCGAGTTCGCCGACGCCGTCCGCGGCCGCGTCCGGCTCGGGATGATCATGGGGTGTGCGATCCCGCCGTTCCTCGACGTCGTCGCCGATCTCGGCCGCACCCACCCCGGCATCGAACTGAGCCTGCACGAGGGCCACTCCGAGCTGCTCCAGGCGCAGGTCCTCTCCGGCGCCCTCGACCTGGCGCTGATCGGTTTCGCCAAGGAGGCCGACCCCGGCCTGGACGTCACCGTCGTCGTCGACGAGCCGATCGCCGCCATCGTCCCCGCCGGCCACCGCCTGGACCGCCCCTCCCTCCGGCTCGCCGACCTCGCGTCCGAGAAGATCCTCTGCCTCTCCCCGGGCACCGGCATCCGCGCCGCCTACGAGCACTCCTGCCTGCAACTCGGCCTCGATCCGCGGGTGGACATCGACGCCAGCTCCCCGGCCACGCTGTTCCGGCTCGCCCAGCGCGGGGCCGGCGTCGCCGTCCTCAGCCCCTCCTCCGCCGCCGGCGAGGGCCTCCGGACCGTCCCCGTCGCCGATGCGCCGGTCCGGGCCCGCCTCGGCCTGGTCGCCCGACCCGGCCAGCACTCGCCGGCCGTGCGCCTGCTGCACGCCCGGCTCCGCGCGTCCCTGCGGGCGACGGGCTGAGGGCCTGACCGGCTGACCGGCTAACCGGCTGAGCGCTCAGCCGCTCAGCCGCTCAGCCGCTCAGGCGTTCCAGCGCGGATCGCGCCCGGAGGCGGCCAGCGCGCGGTCCAGCGCCGGGGCGCCGTCCGGCACCGCCACCGGGGCGGCGAACCCGCCGTACTGGCGGTACAGCTCGGCGTTCTCCCCGACGACCTCCAGCACCAGCTGCGCGAGCTCCTCGTCGATCCCGATCGGACCGCCGGTCGCCCGGGCGACGTCCCAGCCGTGCAGGACGAGCTCCGCGATCAGCATCCGGGCGACGCCCTCCGCCGGTGCCGGGGAGCCGCCGAGGTCGACGTCCCCCGCCCAGGCGGCCGGGTCGGCCCAGGCCTCGACGGCGCGGTCCAGCTGGGCCGCGTAGGCGGCGGGCCAGCCGGGGTCGGCGGTGAAGTCGTGGTCGACCAGCGCCTTGGGCAGTTCGGTGCGGCGGGCCCGGTGCTCCAGGCCGTGCGAGGTGTAGAGCACCCAGTGGTTGACGAGCGCGCGGGTGTCGAAGTCCGTGCAGGGCGTCGGGCCGTCCAGCGGGTGGCCCGCCGGGACGCCGTCGGCGACGCGTGCGGCGGCCGCGGCGGCGCGGGCCAGCAGGGGGTGCAGGGGGTGCGGCGGGTGGGTGTCCGGGGTGGGGTGATCGTTCATGCCCCGATCCTGCGCCGGTCGGGGCTGCCGGGTCTTGAAGAAACGCGACGGTCGGCGCCCTGGCCAGGAGCGTCGGGCCGGGGCTCGCGGCGGCCCGCCCCGACTGCGGCGAACGGTTCAAAATAGGCAGGCAGACTGCTAATATTCAGCAGGTAGCCTGCCTATCTCCGCCGGGATCTCCCCAGCAGGCCCCGCCCTGTCGCAGAGGTCCCGGAGGAAGCGGAAGGAACCCGGCATGCCTCTCCCCGGCGACACCCGCACCCCGCGGCAGACGACCCCGGCGCCCGCCGGAAACCCCTTCGGCCCGCGCTTCGTGGCCCCGCTGTACCTGGGGGCCTCGCTCAACCCGGTCAACAGCTCGATCATCGCGACCGCGCTGGTAGCCATCGCGGCCGCCCTGCACCTCCCCGTCGGGGACACCGCGGTCCTGATCTCCTGCCTGTACCTCACCAGCGCGCTGGCCCAGCCCGCCGCCGGGCGGCTCGCCGAGGAGTTCGGGCCCCGGCGGATCTTCATCGCCGGGATCGTGCTCGTCTTCGCGGCCGGAATCGTCGGCACGCTGGCCCACTCGATGGCCGCCCTGATCACGGCCCGGGTGCTGATCGGCGCGGGCACCTCGGCCGGCTACCCGGCCGCGATGCTGCTGATCCGCCGCCGCGCCGAACAGGCCGGTTACCAGGCCCCGCCGCGCGGGGTGCTCGGCGGTCTGGCGATCACCGGCGCCGCCACCGTCGCCGTAGGCCCTGCCCTCGGTGGGCTGCTGGTGGGCTGGTTCGGCTGGCAGACCGCCTTCTGGATCAACATTCCGGTCGCCGCCGTCGCCCTGGTCCTGGCGGTGGTCGGGATCGCGCCGGACCCCGACCCGGTGCGCCCCGGTTCACCCCGCGCCCTCGCCTCCCGCCTCGACCTGCCCGGCATGCTGGGCTTCGGTGGTTCGCTGACCGCCCTGATGGTCTTCCTCGCCGCCCTGCCGCGCCCGGACTGGCCCGCGCTCGCCGCCGCCCTCGTCCTCGCCACCGCGCTGGTCGGCTGGGAACTGCGCGCCGCCCACCCGTTCCTCGACGTCCGGCTGCTCGCCTCCAACGGGGCCCTGACCCGCGCCTACGTGCGCAACGGCCTGACGCTGATGGGGACGTACGTGATCCTCTACGGGCTCACCCAGTGGCTGGAGGCGGCCCGCGGGCTGTCCGCCTACCAGGCCGGCCTGGCGCTGATGCCGATGGGCGTCCTGAGCGCCGTGGCCGCCCGGGTGGTGGCACGACGGACGGGCGTGCGGCTGCCGTTGATCGTCTGCTCGGTGCTGCTGCTGTTCGGCGCCGTGGCCGTGCTGTTCGTGGGCGGCGGCACCCCGATGGCGGCGGTCGTCGCCGTCAGCGCGGTGTTCGGACTGACCTCCGGCGCCGGGACGGTCGCCAACCAGACCGTCCTCTACCAGGAGGCCCCCGCCGCCACGGTCGGCACCGCCTCCGGGCTGCTGCGCACCTTCGGCTACCTCGGCTCCATCGCCTCGGCGGCGATCACCGGCACCGCCTTCCACGACCGGGTGGACGACGGCGGCCTGCACTCCATCGCCTGGGTGCTGGTCGCGATCTCCGCACTCCTCCTCGCCCTGACCGTCTGCGACCGCCGACTCGCCGAGTCCTAGGTCCTGTCCGACCGGACAGGACCTAGCCACCGCAGGCGAACCGGACAGGGGCTAGCTGTCCGCCAGGCGGTTCATGATCTCGGCGGCCCGGTCGAGCGTCTTGCGCTCGCCGGCCCGGAGGGTGGAGCCGATCACCTCGGCCAGCCACGTCTCTCGGGCCGCCGGGATCCGTTCGCACAGGTCGGCTCCGGCCGGGGTCGCGCTGAAGAGGGACTTGCGCCCGTCGTTCGGGTCCTTGGCGGCGCTGACCAGGCCGCCGGCCCGCAGCGCGGCCACGGTCTCCGCCATGGACTGGCGGCGCACGTGCTCGGCCTGGGCGAGTTCGGTCACGGTCGCCGGGCCCTGCTGCACGACGCGGTGCAGGGTGGTCAGGTGCGACCAGTTCCACGGCAGGTCGTCGATCGGGGCCTCGGTGCGCAGCCGTGCCCGCAGCCGCGTCATCGCGCGCATCAGCTCGACGGCGGTGTCCTCGGGCGGGGCCGGTTCGCTACTCACCGCGCCAGCTTATGGCAGGGTGCAGCCACCCCGACCGGCGCCGGAACCCGGGCGTCGCGGGCCCGGAGAGTCCATACCGGACAAGGCCTAGCCTGGTGGGTATGGACTCTCCCGACCTCGGACGCGGCGTGCTCCACCCCGCCCGTGCGGCGGAGGCGATCAGGGTGGAGCGGCGCGCGCCCGCCCCCGCCGTGGCGCGCTTCGTCGAGTTCTACTGGCTGGTCCGCTGGGACCGGCGCGGCCGGCCCCCGTACGAGCAGAAGGTGCTCGCCCACCCGAACGTGCACCTGGTCTTCGAGGCCCCGAGGGCCCGCGTCTACGGGGTCGACCGGTCGCTCTTCGTCCGCCGCCTGGAGGGCGCCGGGCACGTGCTGGGAGTGAAGTTCCGGCCGGGCGCGTTCCGTTCGTTCGCCGGGCACCCGGTGGCCGGGCTCGCGGACCGGTCGGTGCCCGCGGCCGCCTACTTCGGCCCCGAGGCGGACCGGCTCAACGAGGACGTGCTCGGTGAACGGCTGCGGGACCAGGCCGCCCTCGCGGACGCCTTCCTGCTGCCCCGGCTGCCCGCGCCCGACCCGGTCGCGCAGGAGGTCGCCGCCATGGTGGAGCGGATCACCGGCACACCCGACCTGTGCCGGGTCGACGACCTGGCGCGGGAGCTGGGCCTCACCGTCCGCCGGCTCCAGCGGCTGTTCGCCGAGTACGTCGGCGCCTCCCCGAAGTGGGTGCTGCGCCGCGCCCGCCTCCACGAGGCCGCCGAACGCGCCGACGCGGGCGGCGCGTTGGACCTGGCGGCGCTCGCGGCCGAACTCGGGTACGCGGATCAGGCCCATCTCACCCGCGACTTCACGGCCGCCGTCGGCACCTCCCCGGCCCGCTACGCCGACGCCGCGCGGCGGGTCACGCCTCCAGGAAGCGCTGCAGCTCGGCCAGCATGAAGTTGGCGCCGGTGTACCCGATCCCCTGGAACCACAGCTGGTCGTCCACCGGGAACGCCCGGTGCGCCTTGACCGCCCCCAGCGCCTGCCAGCCCGGGCTCTCCAGCGCGGCGTCGGTGCCGGCCAGGGCCGGGTCGCCGGAGGTGGCGTACAGCAGCAGGTCGCCGTCCGCCTTCGCGATCTGGTCCAGCGGGATCTCGACGTCGGACTGGTCGACGTTCTGTGCGTCCGGCCGCCCCACCTGGGCGTCCGACAGCACGATCCCGGGGAAGCTCTGCTTCCCGAACAGCCGGATCCCGCCGCCCTCCACGAACCGCACCAGGCTCACCTTCCGGCCGGACGCCTTCGCCGCCGACAGGGCCTGCACCACCTGGTTGGCGTGCCGCTGGTACGAGGAGACGAAGGCCGCCGCCGCGGCCTCCCGGCTCAGCGCCTGGGCGTGCACCTGGAAGTCGGCCTTCCACGGCGCGCCGGTGGTCTGGGTGAGTACGGTCGGCGCGATCTCCCGCAGTTGGTCGTAGCGGTCGCCGTCGCGCGCCTGGTTGGAGAGGATCAGGTCCGGCCGCAGGGCCCGGATCGCGACCAGGTCCGGGGCGCCGGCCAGGCCGACCCGGTGGATCCCGGCGACCCGGGAGGCCGGCCAGTAGCTCGGGAACCGGATGTCGGCGGCCGGCAGCGCGGCGCCGACCGGGGTGATGCCGAGGGTCAGCGCCGAGTCCAGCACGTCCGTGTCGAGGACGACCACTCGCAGCGGCTCGCCCGGCACCAGCACCGGCCCGGTGGCCGTGTCCACCGTGACCGGCGGTACCGGGGTGGGCGAGGCGGCCGCGCCCAGGCCGTCGGCGGTCGGCGGCGCCGGCCGCCGGGTGGTGCAGGCCGCGAGCGCGGCCCCGCCGAGACCGGCGAGGAACGAACGGCGGGCGATCCGGTGCATCGGCGGTCCTCAGGCGGTGAGGCTTCGGGGGCGCGCCGATTATGTCCGGTTTGGTGTGGAATTTCCGTCAGGCGTCCACGGCCGCCGCCCACGGGGCCCCCGGAACGACCAACGGCGTGCCCGTCACCGGGTCCGGCACCACCACCGACTCCAGCCCGAACACCTCCCGCACCAGCTCCGCCGTCACCACCTCGGTCGGCGCGCCCTGCGCCACCACCCGGCCGTCCCGCATCGCCACCAGGTGGTCCGCGTACCGGGCCGCCTGGTTGAGGTCGTGCAGCACCGCCACCACCGTGCGGCCGCGCTCGACGTTCAGCCGGCGGACCAGGTCCAGCACCTCCACCTGGTGCGCGATGTCCAGGTAGGTGGTCGGCTCGTCCAGCAGCAGGATGTCCGTGCCCTGCGCCAGCGCCATCGCGATCCACGCCCGCTGCCGCTGGCCGCCGGACAGCTCGTCCATGCTGCGCTCGGCCAGCTCCGCCGTGGACGTCCGCTCCAGCGCCTCCGTCACCGCCGCCTCGTCCTCCGGCGACCACTGCTGCCACCAGCTCTGGTGCGGTTGGCGGCCCCGCGAGACCAGGTCCGCCACCGAGATGCCCTCCGGCGCCGTCGGCGACTGCGGCAGCAGCCCCAGCCGCTGGGCGATCCGCTTCGTCGGGATCCGCGCCAGCTCCTCGCCGTCCAGCAGCACCGCGCCCCGGACCGGCTTCAGCAGGCGCCCCAGGGCCCGCAGCAGCGTCGACTTGCCGCAGGCGTTCGGGCCGACGATCACCGTCACCCGCCCGTCCGGGATGCCGACGTCCAGGCCCTCGACGACCGTGCGCGCCTCGTAGGCCAGGGTGAGGCCCCGGGCCTCCAGTCGGTGAGCGGACATCAGGAACCTCCACGACGGATGGGGGTACCCCCGAACGGAGTTCGGGGGAGGATCAGCAGCCACATCAAGTACGGCGCGCCGACCATGCCGGTCACCACGCCCACCGGCAGTTCGGTCGGCGCCATCAGCCGCCGGGCGATCAGATCGGCCAGCACGACCACCAGCGCGCCCGTCAGCGCCGAGCAGAACAGCGGGACCTGCGCGGACCGGACCAGCCGCAGCGCGATCTGCGGCGCCATCAGCGCCACGAAGTCCACCGGCCCGGCGGCGCCCGCCGCGCACGAGGCCAGCACGATGCCCAGCAGCGCCATGCCGAGGCGGATCCGGTCCAGCCGCAGGCCCAGACCGACGGCCGTCGCGTCGTCGAAGGAGATCGAGCGCTGCGCCCGCGCCGCCCACAGGACGACGGGCACGGCGGCGAGCAGCACCCAGGCCAGCCAGCCGGCCTGGTCGTAGCCGGCGCCGTTCAGGCTGCCCGTCATCCAGACCTTCGCGGCCTGCGCCTGGAAGCCGTCGCCCTTGGTCAGGAACACGGAGGTCAGCGAGGACAGGGCCACGCTGATCCCGATCCCGATCAGCACGAAGCGCTGCGCGTGCAGGCCGCGCCGCCATGCCAGCGCGTACACCAGCAGCCCGGCCACCAGCCCGCCCGCGACCGCCGCGTACGGGGCCTGACCGGTCGAGCCGACCACGCCGTACGCCATCAGCCCGACGACGGTGGCGGTCGCGCCCCAGGTCACGCCCACCACGTCGGGGCTGGCCAGCGGATTGCGGGCGACGGTCTGGATCAGTGCCCCGGCCAGCCCCAGCGCCGTGCCGACCAGCAGGCCCACGACCACCCGGGGCAGCCGGAACTCGCCGACCACCAGCTCGTGCGGGCTCGGCTGCCCGAGCACCACCTTCACCACCTCGACCGGCGACACGGCCGACTCGCCCAGGCAGAGCGAGGCGACGACCGTCCCGGCCAGCGCGACCAGCAGGCCCAGCGCCACCACCGCCGACCGGCGGTGCAGCAGCACGGACGCCCGCCCGGCCCGCAGCACGGCGTACCCGCGCGGGGAGACGGCGCCGCGCCCGACGGTTCGCCCGCCCTGCGCGCTCATGACGCGACCACCTTCCGGCGGCGCACCAGCGCGACCAGGACCGGGACGCCGACGAGCGCCGTCATCACGCCCGCCGGGACCTCCGACGGCGGGAAGAGGACCCGCCCCAGGGTGTCGGCGAGCAGCAGCAGGGTGGGGCCGAGGACGGCGGAGAAGGCGAGCACCCAGCGGTGGTCCGCGCCGGCGACGGCCCGCGCCGCGTGCGGGACGGCGAGGCCGATGAAGGCGATCGGCCCGGCGGCCGCGACGGCCGAGCCGGTCAGCACCGTCGCGCCGAGCGCGCCGATCGCCCGGACCAGGCCGGTCTTGGCGCCGAGGCCCTTGGCGGTGTCCTCGCCGAGCGCGAGCGCGTCCAGGCCGCGGGCCACCGCGACCACCAGCACCGTGCCGACGGCGAGGAACGGCAGCAGCTGCCAGGCCACGTCCGAGGTCCGCCCGGAGAGCGAGCCGACGTGCCAGAAGCGGAACTGGTCCATGGTGGCCGCGTCGGTCGTCAGCACCATGGTGTTGAGCGAGGCGATGAACGCGGACATCGCCGAGCCGGCCAGCGCCAGCTTGATCGGCGTGGCCCCGCCCCGGCCGCGCCCGGCCAGGCCGTACACGAGCACGGTGGCGATCACGGCGCCCGCGAAGCCGAACCAGACGTAGCCGGTGAGGGTGGAGACGCCGAAGCCGGAGATGGCGAGGACCACGCCGGCCGCCGCGCCCTGGGAGACGCCGAGGATGCCGGGGTCGGCGATCGGGTTGCGGGTGAGGCCCTGCATGACGGCCCCGGCGAGGCCGAGCGCCGCGCCGACGGCCAGCCCGACGACGGTGCGCGGCACCCGCAGCTCGCGGACGACGACGGCGTTGGCCGTGTCGCCGCCGTGCAGCAGGGCGTCGAGGGTGTCGCCGAAGGGGATGGTGCGGCTGCCGACCGCCAGGCTCAGCAGCACCGCGGCGGCCAGGACGGCCAGCGCGGCGGCGAGCCACAGTATTCGGCGGCGCGCTGTCCGTCGCGCGCCGGGTGGCGCGGTGGTGTCGGTCATGGGCCCTCTCCGCAGACAACTCAGGTAAACCTAAGTTCCCGTCGGAAGCCGGGGCAAATTGCCCCGGCTCCCCGCACCGCCCGTTGGATAGCCTGGCGGCATGCCCGAGACCCGCACCGCCCCGCTCACCGTCGGCTTCGACCTCGACATGACGCTGCTGGACACCCGGCCGGGGATCCACGCCACTTACCTGGCGCTCGCGGCCGAGACCGGCGCCCGCATCGACGCCGACCTGGTGGTCACCCGGCTCGGCCCGCCGCTGCTGGACGAGATCCGCAACTGGTTCCCGGAGGACGAGGTGGAGCGCGCCGCCACCCGCTACCGCGAGCTCTACCGCGACCTCGCCTTCGCCCCGACCGTCGCCCTCCCCGGCGCGCACGCCGCCGTCGAGGCGGTCCGCGACCACGGCGGCCGGGTCGCGGTGATCACCGGCAAGTACGAGCCGAACGCCCGCCTGCACCTGGAGCACGCCGGGCTGCACGCGGACGCGCTGGTCGGCGACCTCTGGGCGGAGACCAAGGGCGAGGCGCTGCGCGAGTACGGCGCGAGCGTCTACGTCGGCGACCACCTCGGCGACATCCGGGGCGCCCGGCACGCGGACGCCGTCGCGGTGTGCGTGGCCACCGGCCCGTACAGCGCGGACGAACTGCGCGCGGCCGGGGCGGACGTGGTGCTGGCGGACCTCACCGGGTTCCCGGCCTGGCTCGACGCCCACCTGGCCGGCTGAGCCGCGGCCCCGGGGCATGCCCTGGGGCCGGGTCCCGGGGTCGCGTTCTAGGACGCGGCCGCGGACTCCACCCGGCGGCGCTGGGCCCGCGCGTTGAGGAACAGCCCGGTCAGCGCGGCCAGGAAGCCCGCCGGCATCAGCATGCTCAGCCAGTACGCGGCCGTCGGCAGCGGCGTCAGGTGCAGGAACAGCGGGACGAAGGTGACCAGGGTGGCGAGCGCGCCCAGACCGAAGACGATCGTCCCGGCCTTGACGTACACGTCGCCGGGGTCGGCGCTCTGGCTGCTCACGTCTGCTCGCTCCTCGGGGCTGGTCGGGCGGTCGGTCCAGTCTGGCAGAGCGGCCGCCGGGCCCCGCCACCGGAGCGGTCCGGTCACGTTGCGCAGTTTCTCGGAAGCTGAACGTTTTGATCCCTGCTGGGCGGGGGTATGCAGGGGGTGCCGAGGGGTGCGACACGTGCGCCCCGTTTCCTCAGACCCGGGGGTGTGAGCCGATGGACCGTGCTGAGCCGCGCCCCGGCTGTGCCAGTACCGGGTCGCCCGTGATCGCGAGAACGCCGCGCCCGTACCGCCCCCAACGGGCCTTGGAACGCGGATCTTTCGCGGAACGCGGATGAGGCAGTGACGGACCGTTAGTCTGCTCCTGACAGCGTGCTGACCATGAGCGCCCGCGGGCGCCGAGCCGAGGTCGGCTGCCTTCCCCACCACCCAGTGATCCCCGGCCAGGGCCGGGATCCCTCACACCCATTCGAGGACTGTCGAGATGCCCACCGGCCAGGTCAAGTGGTTCAACGAGACGAAGGGCTTCGGCTTCCTGTCACGCGACGACGGCGGCGACGTCTTCGTCCACACCAAGGCGCTGCCCGCCGGTGTCACCGTGCTGAAGCCGGGCCAGCGGGTCGAGTTCGGCGTGGTCGCCGGCCACCGCGGCGACCAGGCGATGGCCGTGCAACTGCTGGACGCACTGCCGTCGGTGGCCGCCGCCCAGCGCAAGAGCGCCGACGACATGGCGCCGATCGTCCAGGACCTGATCACCACGCTGGACGCGGTGCTGCCGGGCCTCCAGCACGGCCGCTACCCGGCCAAGGCGACCGGCCAGAAGCTGGCCGGCCTGCTGCGCGCGGTGGCCGACCAGTTCGACGTCTGACCGAGGGGGATCAGAACGCCAGCGCACCCGGGTCGAGCGGGGGCACCAGCCCCTCCGCGGCGGCCCGGGTGAGCAGCGCGCGGACGGCCGCGTAGCCCTCCTCGCCGAGGTCCGCGGTGAACTCGTTCACGTACAGGGCGATGTGCTGGTCGGCGACGGCCGGGTCCATCTCCTGGGCGTGCGCCAGCACGTACTCCCGGCTGGCGCTCGGGTCCGCCCAGGCCTGCCGGACGGAGGCGCGGACGGTGTCGGTGAGCGCGCGCAGCCGTTCGGTGCCGAGCGAGCGCCGGGCGACGATCGCGCCGAGCGGGATCGGCAGGCCGGTCTCCTGCTCCCAGGCCTCGCCCATGTCGGCCAGGCTGTGCAGGCCGTACTGCCGGTACGTGAACCGGGCCTCGTGGATCACCAGGCCGGCGTCCACCCGGCCGTCCCGGACGGCGGGCATGATCTCGTGGAACGGCAGGACGACGATCTCGCCGAAGCCGCCCGGCACCGCCTTCGCGGCCCAGAGCCGGAACAGCAGGTAGGCGGTGGAGCGCTCGGACGGCACCGCCACCGTCTTCCCGGTGAGGTCCGCGGGGGCGTCCGTGCCCGGCCGGGTGAGCACCAGCGGGCCGCAGCCGCGCCCGAGCGCGCCGCCGCAGGGCAGCAGGGTGTACTCGTCCAGGACCCAGGGCAGCGCGCCGTAGCTGATCTTCAGGACGTCCAGTTCGCCGCGCTCGGCCAGGCCGTTGGTGACGTCGATGTCCGCGAAGGTCACCTCGGGGGCGTCCGCCCCGGGCACCAGGCCGTGCGCCCAGGCGTGGAAGACGAAGGTGTCGTTCGGGCAGGGCGAGTACGCGATGCTCAGCCGTTCAGCCACGGCCGGCCTCCTCGATCAGTTCGTGGACGGGCAGTGCGGCGAAGGCCCGCTCCAGGGCGGCCAGCGCCTCGCCGATCCGCCAGGCGGCCCGGTCGCGCGGGCCGACCGGGTTGGAGACGGTCCGCAGTTCGAGCACCGGCACGCCGTACCGGGCGGCGGCCTCGGCCACGCCGAAGCCCTCCATCGCCTCGGCCAGGGCGCCCGGGTGGCGGGCGGCCAGTGCGGCGGCCCGCTCGGCGCTGCCGGTGACGGTGGAGACGGTCAGCACCGGGCCGGTGGCGGCGCCCAGGGCCCGGGCGGCCAGCGCGACGGCGGCCGGGGGAGGGGTGTGCCGGACGGTGCCGAAGCCCAGTTCGGTGACGTCGGCGAAGCCCTCGGGGGTCTCGGCGCCGAGGTCGGCGGTGACGATCGCGTCGGCCAGCACGGTGGTGCCGACCGGGGCGTGCGGGGCGAACCCGCCGGCGATCCCGGCCGAGACGACCAGGCCGTAGCGGCCCCCCGAGGCCGGCTGCGCGCCCAGCGCGGCGGAGGCGGCGGCCGCGGCGGCGGCCGGGCCGACCCCGCCCGCCAGGACGTCCACCGGGGCGCCCGCGGCCCGGTGCAGCGCACCGCCGGGCAGCGGCAGCACGGTGGCCGGGCCGGGCAGGCCGCGCAGGACGGCCTCGGCCTCGGCGGGCACCGCGACGACGACGAGCAGCCGGGCCCGGTCGGGGCCCGGCTGCTCGCTGCGCTCGTCCGCGACGGCGTGTGCGGTCATCGCGGGAGCGTCAGCTGTCCTGGGTGTTCAGCTGGAAGTACCAGACGGCGACCGGGTTGTCCGAGTTCTTGTCGCCCTCGACCACGGTGACCAGGGTCTTGCCGGAGGCGTTCAGCACCTGGCTCGCCGGCTGGGAGCCGGAGAAGGTCGGGCCCTTGGCGTAGGAGAACAGGCTGAAGCGCCCGCCCTGGCCCTGCGAGCCGCCGTTGGTGAAGGCCCACCAGCCCTTGTCGGCCACGTTCGGGGAGACGCCGACGCCGACCCGGTCGCTCACCACGACGTCGGAGGTCGGGAGGGTGCCCTCCGCGAGGGCCTGGGTGGCCTTCTGCTGGCACTCCTGCTGCAGGTCCTCCGTGATCGGGCTGCCGCCGTTGAAGCACAGCGGGTCCGCGACGATCGAGGAGTTGCCGACCGTCAGGGTCGCACGGTGGGAGCTGTGCTCGGTCTGGCCGCTCGCGATGGCGACGGACGTGCCGACCGTGGCAGCACCGACCACGACGACGGCGCCGAGGGCGGCGATGGCACGGGTATTGAGGCTCATGCGTCAGAATCTACCGGGCTTCGCCGATCACGCTACGCGGGGGTCGGCCACCGCGTGTTGCCCATGGCCGGTTCAGGCCACCCTGGGCGCCGCCGGGCGCCGCCGCAGGCCCACCCGGAACAGCGTGTGGACCGTCCACAGCAGCATCAGGCCCACCACTCCGGCGGCCACCGACAGACCCAGCACGCCGTTCAGCGGCAGCAGGATGCCGACCGCGCCGCCGGCCACCCAGGACAGCTGGAGCAGCGTCTCCGACCGCGCGAACGCCGAGGTCCGCACCGCCTCCGGGACGTCCCGCTGGATCAGCGCGTCCAGCGACAGCTTGCCCAGCGAGGCCGCCACCCCGGCCACGCCGGCGACCAGGACCACCGTCACCACGCCGTACCAGAGTGCGGCCGCCGCCGTCGCGCCGGTCGCCAGCAGCAGCATCGCGGTGACCGTCGCCTCCGGGCCCCGGGTGCGCAGCCAGGAGCCCAGCACCGAACCCAGCGCGTTGCCCGTCCCCGCCGCCAGCGCCACCAGGCCCAGCGCCAGCGTCGGCCGCAGGCCCCCGATCGGCTCTTCGCGCAGCAGGAACGCCAGGAACATCACCAGGAAGCCGACCAGCCAGCGCAGCGCCGACATCGCCCGCAGCGCCAGGATCACCGACGGGCCGACGGTGCGCAGCGAGGCCTTCGGGGCGCGGGCGTCCTCCGGCGCCCGCTCGCCGTGCATCTCGGCGTGCACCTCGGCGTGCAGGACGGCGCGCTGCTCGCCCTTGGCGGAGTCCACCGCGTGCGGCAGGTGGAAGGCCATCAGGGTGCCGATCACGAAGACCAGGAACGCGCCGCGCAGCGGCCAGCCCGGCCCGATCAGGTGCAGCAGACCGCCCACCCCGGCCGCCACCCCGGTGGCCAGCAGCCCGGCCAGGGTGACCCGGGAGTTCGCCTTCACCAGCGACAGCCGGCTCGGCAGCAGCCGCGGCACCACCACGCTGCGCACCACCCCGTACGCCTTGGACGCCACCAGCACGCCCAGCGCCTCCGGGTACAGCGCCAGACCGCCGCCGGTGATCACCCCGGCCATCGTCCAGGCCAGCACCGCCCGGGCCAGCATCGACATCGCCATCGCC
The DNA here is from genome assembly GCF_042677305.1 of Kitasatospora sp. NPDC127121. Lineage (NCBI taxonomy): Bacteria > Bacillati > Actinomycetota > Actinomycetes > Kitasatosporales > Streptomycetaceae > Kitasatospora > Kitasatospora sp. NPDC127121. The sequence continues at coordinate 44,909 of NZ_JBHXTQ010000042.1, forward strand.
GCCCGGCGGCCGTGCGGCAGCCGGTCCAGCAGCGGGCCGATCACCGGGGCCAGCAGGGCGAACGGGGCCATCGTGATCAGCAGGTACAGCGACACCCGGCCGCGGGCCTCGCCGGTGGGCACGGAGAAGAAGATGGTCGAGGCCAGCGCGACGGTGATCAGCATGTCGCCGAAGGAGTTCAGCGCGTGCAGTTCGATCAGCTTCGCCAGGCCGGATTCGCCCGCGCCCTCCGCGGAGGTGGCCTTGCGGATCCGGCGGCCGGTGCCGTGCACCACCCGGCCGGTGCGGGCGCCGGCGGCGGAGGCGGTCCGGACCAGGAGGTTGCGGCTCGGCTCGGGGTCCTCTTCGCCAGGGTCCCCGTCCAGGGCGGCGAGCTGCCGGGCGTGGACGGCCGGGTCGGCGCCGGCCACGGTGGCGGTCGCGGCGCCGGTCTTGACGAGGCTCACGGGGGCGGTGGGCGACTCGAAATCGCCCCCCGGCTGCGGTTCGCCCGCAGCGGGGGCCGGAGACTGCTGTCGCGGCACGGCGTCCGCCTGGTCGGGGCTGCCGGCCTGCGAGGCGTGCAGTGCGTGCTGCGACGGGTCCTCGTCCGCCACATGCCCATCCTGCCCCAGAATCGCCGCAGTGACGCGGGAATCCACCCCCCTCGGCGCGGCCCCGGAACGGCCGCCACCGCCCCGGACTGTGCTGGGGCGCCGACCGGCGGGTAGCCTGCCCAGGGGCCGCGTGCCGAGCGCCGGGGCGCCGGCAGGCCCGGACGAGCGGCGCGGCCGGTATCCGCGGCGGCCTCTGGTCGCGCAGAATGGACAAGGGACTATCGAGCCGCGACGGAACAGGCAACACGCCGTGGGCGACAGAAGAACTGGGAGAGAATCGACGCCGTGAGTGCTGCGATGCGAAGCCGTACCCCCGATCGGCTCTGTGCCGAGGCCGTCGAACTCGCCCGGAAGGCGGCCGAGGAGGCCGTCGGCCCGGAGACCGTCGGACCACATCTCGGCGCCCAGGCGGACGCCGACCGCGTCGTCACCCACACCTTCGAGTGCCTGGACGCCGCCTACCGTGGCTGGCACTGGGCGGTCACCGTCGCCCGTGCCCCGCGCGCGAAGAACGTCACCCTCGACGAGGTCGTCCTGCTGCCCGGCGCCGACGCCGTCCTCGCCCCCCAGTGGGTGCCGTGGAGCGAGCGGCTGCGCCCCGGTGACATGGGCCCGGGCGACCTGCTGCCCACCGACGCCGACGACGCGCGCCTGGAACCCGGCTGGAGCGGCGAGGACGAGCCGGCCCCGAACTCCGCGGTCGCCCTCGCGGCGGAGGAGGACGTGGTCGTCACCGACCCGGGCATCCAGCCCGCCCCGGCCCGGGCCCGGATCAACGCCGTCGCCGAGGAGCTCGGCATGGGCCGCAGCCGGGTGCTCTCCCGGCTCGGCCTGCACCTGGCCGCCGACCGCTGGGAGAAGGCGCACGGCTCGCAGACGCCGATGGCGCAGGCCGCGCCCGCCGCGTGCGGCAGCTGCGGCTTCCTGATCCCGATCGGCGGCTCGCTCGGACAGGCCTTCGGCGTGTGCGGCAACGAGTTCGGGCCGGCGGACGGGCAGATCGTCTCCTTCGCGTACGGCTGCGGCGGGCACTCCGAGGCGGCCGTCATCCCGGCCCCGCCGGCGCCGTCCGAGCTGATCCTGGACGAGCTGGTGGTCGAGCCGATGCAGCTGCACCCGGACCGCACCTCCGGCTCGGTCGAGCCGGACGCCCCGGCGGAGGAGCTCGGGCACTCCTGACCGGACCTGTTCTCGCTTGCGGCCCGCTCCACCGAACCGGTGGGGCGGGCCGTGGCGTTCGTGCGGGTGGGGGCCCTGCGGGCGCCCGGCGGCGGGGGCGCGGTCCGGAGCAGCGGCCGGGGCGGGGGAGAATGCCCCCCGTACGAAGTACAGGGCGGCGGAAGGCGGCAGGTCCAGTGGAACCTCGGATCATCGGCAGCAGCACGGACGAGCACCTCGCGGACCCCTTCGGGAGCGCCGCGCTGCGCCGGCGGGTGCTGGACGCCTGGGCCGCCTCGCCGGCCCGGTTCCGGGAGGACGCCAACGCCGAGGAGGAACTCGCGCTCGGCGGCTACCGCGACCGCCTGGTCGTCGAGTTGGCGCAGAACGCGGCCGACGCCGCGGTCCGGGCCGGGCACGGTCCCGGCCGGCTGCGGCTCACCCTCGCCGACGGCGTGCTCGCCGCCGCCAACACCGGGGCCCCGCTGGACGCGGCCGCCGTCGAGTCGCTGTCCACCCTGCGCGCCTCCTCCAAGCGCGGTGAGACGCCCGCCGTCGGCCGGTTCGGCGTCGGCTTCGCCGCCGTGCTCGCCGTCACCGACGAGCCCGCCGTGCTCGGCGCCGCCGGCGGGGTGCGCTGGTCGCTCGGCGAGGCCCGCTCGCTGGCCCAGGCGCAGCCCGCGCTGGCCGAGGAACTGCGCCGCCGGGACGGCCACGTGCCGCTGCTGCGGCTGCCGTTCGCCGCGGAGGGCCCGGCCCCCGAGGGCTACGACACGGTGGTCGTGCTGCCGCTGCGGGACGCCGCCGCCGAGGACCTGACCCGCCGTCTGCTCGCCGGCATCGACGACGCGCTGCTGCTCACCCTGCCCGGCCTCGCCGAGGTCGTGGTGGAGACCCCGGAGGGCACCCGGACGCTCACCCGCGCCGCCGCCGAGCCCCGCCCGGACGGCGTCACCGAGGTCACCGTCACCGACGACGCGGACGGCCGGCCGCGGCGGACCCGCTGGCAGACCGCCGGCGCCACCGGCACCCTGGCCGCCGAACTGCTCGCCGACCGCCCCACCGAGGAGCGCGCCCGCCCGTACTGGACGGTCACCTGGGCCGTCCCGGTCGCCGCCGACGGCACCCCGCAGGCGCCCGGCATCGCGCCGGTGCTGCACGCGCCCACCCCCAGCGACGAGCCGATCGGCCTGCCCGCGCTGCTCATCGCCTCCTACCCGCTGGACTCCACCCGCCGGCACGTCGCCCCCGGCGCGCTCGCCGACTTCCTCACCGAGCGCGCCGCCGACAGCTACGCCGACCTGCTGCGCGCCCGCGGCGCCGACCTCGGCTCGCTCGGCCTCGTCCCCGGGCCGCTCGGCCAGGGCGCGCTCGACAACGCGCTCCGCGCGGCCGTCCTCTCCCGGCTGCCCGGCACGCCGTTCCTGCCGCACCCGGCGCCGGTCGAGGCGGGCACGCCCGCGCTGCGCCCCCGGGACGCCACCCTGCTGGAGGGAGCGGACGGCTCGGTGGTCGAGGCGCTGGCGCCGATCTTCCCCGGGCTGCTGCCGGCCGGGCTGGAGCGCCGTACCGAGCTGCGGGTGCTGAACGTGCGCCGGGTGCCGCTGGCCGACGTGGTCGACCAGCTCGGCGGCCTGGACCGCGAGCCCGCCTGGTGGCGCAACCTGTACGCGGCGCTCGGTGCCGCAGACCCGGAGGCGCTCGGCGCGCTGCCCGTCCCGCTCGCCGACGGCCGGACCATCACCGGGCCCCGGCGCGTCCTGCTGCCCTCCGAGGACGCCGACTGGGCGGCCTTCCCCGGCTACCCCGAGTCGCTGGCCGACGCGCTCGCCGCCCTCGACCTGCGGCTCGCCCACCCCGAGGCGGCCCACCCGCTGCTCGCCAAGCTCGGCGCCAGCACCGCCACCCCGGCCGGGGTGCTCGACACCCCCGAGGTGCGGGCCGCCGTCGCCCGCTCCTACCAGGTGGCCGAGGACGACGTCGAGGCCGCGCTCGAACTGGCGGACGCCGTCCTGGCGCTGGTCAAGGTCGCCGGCCCGGCCGCCGGCGAGCACCGCTGGCTGGCCCGGCTGGCCCTGCTCGACGACGAGGGCGAGCCCGCCCGCGCCGGTGAACTCGTCCTGCCCGGCAGCCCGTTCGCGGCTCTCGCCCGCGAGGAGGACGCCGGCTGGGTGGACGACGAACTGCTGGAGCGCTGGGGCCCGGAGGTGCTCACCGCCGTCGGCGTGCTCGCCGACTTCGTCCTCGTCCGCGCCGAGGACGTGGTGCTCGACCCGGACGACCTGGAGCGGCTCGACCCCACCGCGCCCGCCGACCGCGCGGCCGGCGGCCACCCCACCGGGCTGCTCGACGAGGCGCCCGACGGCCTCGCCGACTGGGCCGAGGACGCCCTCGAAGCCCTACAGGCCGACGACGTCGCGGGCGTCCCGCCGGTGGCCGCCGAACTGCTGGCCGTCCGCGACCTCGACCTGGTCGACGACGACGCCTGGCCGGAGGCGCTCGCCGCGCTCTCCCGCCCGCCGTACCGGGACGCCGTCGTCAACCCCGTCCGCACCCTGCTGCCGGACGGCTCCTACACCGACCTGCCGCCGTACACCGCCTGGTGGCTGCGCGACCACCCGGTGCTGGACGGCCGCGAGCCCGCCGGACTGCGCGCCGCCGGTGCCGACCCGCTGCTGCGCGGCCTCTACGACGAGGCCCGGACGACCCTGGACGAGCAGTTCCTGCACGCGCTCGGGGTGCGCACCACGCTGGCCGCGCTGCTCGCCGAACCGCACGGCCCGGACGAGGTGCTGGACCGGCTCACCGATCCGGCCTCCGACCTCGGCCACCGCCAACTGCACGGCCTGCACAGCGCGTTGGCCCGGGTCGAGATCGAGCGGATCGAACCGGTCGACGTGGTGCGGGCGCTGCCGCCGCTCGACCCGGACACCGGCCGCCGGCCGGCCCACACGGTGGTCGTCGACTCCTCCAGGGCGGTCGTCGCCGACGCGCCCGACCTCGTCCAGCTCCTGCACCCGTACCCGCTGGTGCCGGTCGCCCCGGCGCTCGCCGCCGACCTCGCCGAGCGGCTGCACGTCTCGCTCGCCAGCGAGGTGGCGGGCGGGCGGGTGCTCTCCGAGGGGGTGCTGCACCGGGTCCCCGCCGTGGTGCGGGAGCTGCTGCCCGGCTGCCCGGTCGCCTACGAGGAGCACGAGGAGCTGCTGGTGGTCGGCCCGGACGGCGACGACGCCGCCGTGGACTGGCGTTGGGACGTCGAGGCGGACGCCCCGGAGGCGCCCTACGACCCGGACGCGGCCGAGGCCGCCGACGAGGACGACGAGTTCGAGCTCCCGCCGGTGCCCGGGTTGCTGCACGCGGCCACCCCGGAGGGCCTGGCGGCCGGGCTCGCCTGGTCGGTCGGGCAGTGGCACCGGCGGTTCGAGGTGCTGGCCGTGCTCACCGATCCGGACCGGGCGTACGAGCTGTCCGCGGCGCGGGACTTCGAGGGCTGAGCGCTCAGCGGGCCCGCCCACGGCGCTTGAGCCGCAGGTAGACGACGGTGGTGGTGGCCAGCCAGACGGCCGCCACCAGGGCCTTCACGGCCGTCGGCACCCACGGCAGCGCCGGGGCGGTCACCTCGCCGGCGTTCGTCAGCCAGCGGCCGCCGACCAGGACCAGGACCGTCAGTCCGGCCGCCAGCAGGCCGGCCAGGAAGGCGGTGAACGCCTCCACCTGCCCGGTCTCGCGCTCGGTTTCCCCACCCGTGTGGGCCATGTCGGCACCCCCGTTCCTGCTGGCCATCATGCAGGCCGGGAGGGCGGACCGCCAGAGGTGTCTGTGGCCGGGGCGCCGCCCCCGGTCAGGAGTCGACGCGGCGCTTCATGAAGCGCCAGGCGATCTCCAGGGCCAGGCCGCAGACCACCGCGATGCCGACGCCGACCAGGGGGTCGCGGGTGCCCACCAGCGAGAGCTGGAAGAACTCCGCCAGCCAGGGCACCAGCAGGACCAGGGCGAAGGCGCCGCCCATGGTGCCGATCAGCAGCAGGCGCCACCAGTTGTAGGGGCGGGCGACGATGGCGAGCACCCAGATGGCGATCAGGAAGAGCGTCAGGGTGGCAACGCTGGTGTCGGCCTTGAGGTCGGTCGCGTGGTCGGAGCGGGCCAGCGCGTAGGCGACGAAGGTGCCGGTGCCGGCGATGACGCCGCCCGGCACGGCGAGCCGCAGGACGCGCTTCACGAAGCCGGTGCGGGCCCGCTCGTTGTTGGGGGCGAGGGCGAGGAAGAAGGCCGGGATGCCGATGGTGAGGGTGGAGAGCACGGTGGAGTGCCGGGGCAGGAACGGGTACGGCGAGTGGGTGAAGATCACCAGCAGGGCCAGCAGGACCGAGTAGACCGTCTTCACCAGGAACAGGCCCGCGACCCGCTCGATGTTGCCGATCACCCGGCGGCCCTCGGCGACCACCGAGGGCAGGGTGGCGAAGGAGTCGTTGAGCAGCACGATCTGGGCGACCGCCTTGGTGGCGTCGCTGCCGGTGCCCATCGCCACGCCGATGTCGGCGTCCTTGAGCGCGAGCACGTCGTTGACGCCGTCTCCGGTCATCGCCACGGTGTGTCCGCGGGACTGCAGGGCGGCGACCAGCTGGCGCTTCTGCTGCGGGGTGACCCGGCCGAAGACGGTGGTCCGTTCGGCCGTGTCGGCGAGGGCGTCCGGTTCGGCGGGCAGCGTCCGGGCGTCCAGCGGGTGGTCGGCGCCGGGCAGGCCGAGATGGCTGGCGACCGCGCCGACCGAGACCGCGGCGTCGCCGGAGATGACCTTGGCCTGCACCTGCTGGCCCTCGAAGTAGCGCAGGGTGGCGGCGGCGTCGTGGCGCAGCCGCTGCTGGAGTACCACCAGGGCGAGCGGGGCGAGCCCGTCGGCCGGGTCGGGGGAGTCCAGCGGGGTGGGGGTGCGGCCGAGCAGCAGCACCCGCAGGCCCTTGGCGCCCAGCTCGTCGACCTCGGTGAGCGCCGGGTGCCCGGCGGGCAGCAGCACGTCGGGGGCGCCGAGCAGCCAGCTGGCCTCGCCGCCCTGCGGCTCCAGCAGCTGCACGCCGCTCCACTTGCGGGCGGAGGAGAACGGCATCGCCTCGATCACCCGCCAGCCGTCGGCGGCCGGGGAGCCGCCGGCCCCCGGGGCGCCGCCGTCGCCGCGCCCGTAGGCGTCGATGACCGCCTGCATGGAGGGGTTGGGGCGGGCGTCGGCGCCGGCCATCACGCCGAGCGCGTGCTTGATGGTGTCCGGGTCGGGGGCGCCGGGCTCGCCGTCGGAGAGGACCCGCAGGTCGACGACGTCCATGCCGCCCTCGGTGAGGGTGCCGGTCTTGTCCAGGCAGACGGTGTCGACCCGGGCCAGGCCCTCGATCGCCGGGAGCTCCTGGACCAGGCACTGCTTGCGGCCCAGCCGGATCACGCCGATCGCGAAGGCGACCGAGGTCAGCAGGACCAGTCCCTCGGGGACCATCGGTACGATCCCGGCCACCATCCGGCGCACGGCCTCGCGCCAGTCGCGGCCCTCGACGGCCAGCTGGCTGATGATCAGGCCGATGGCGGTGGGGATCAGCAGGTAGGTGATGAAGCGCAGGATGCTGTTGATGCCGCTGCGCAGCTCCGACTTCACCAGGGTGAACCGGCTGGCCTCCTCGGCGAGCTGCGCCGCGTACGCCTCGCGGCCGACCCTGGTGGCGGTGAACGCGCCCGCGCCGGCCACCACGAAGCTGCCGGACATGACCTGGTCGCCGGGCTGTTTGAGGACGGGGTCGGGCTCGCCGGTGAGCAGCGACTCGTCGATCTCCAGGCCGTCCGCCTCGGTGACCTCGCCGTCGACGATCACCTTGTCGCCGATGCCGAGCAGCACCGTGTCGTCGAGCACGATCTCGGCGACGGAGATCTGTTCGACGGTGCCGTCCCGGCGGACCTCGGGGCGGGCTTCGCCGATCAGGGCCAGGCTGTCCAGGGTCTTCTTGGCGCGCAGCTCCTGGATGATGCCGATCGCCGTGTTGGCGACGATGACCAGGCCGAACAGGCCGTCCTGGAGCGGGCCGACGATCAGGATGATCCCGAACATCACGCCGATGATCGCGTTGAAGCGGGTGAAGACGTTGGCCCGGACGATCTCCTTGGCGGAGCGGCTGGACCGTACGGGGACGTCGTTGACCTGTCCGCGCGCGACGCGTTCGGCCACCTCGGCGGAGGTCAGCCCGCCGCGTCGGCCGGGCAGCAGCCCGAGGGGGTGCGCACCGTCGGGGCGGTCGGCGTCGCCGGGCTGCTCTTCCGCGGGGTGGGCAGGCTGCGTCATGGCACCGACTCTACGGGTGCCTTATGTCCGGTGCGTGCTACTAAAGGACTATTCAGTCCGACTGGGTGGCCGGGTCCTGGCCGTCGTCTCCGGCCGCCCGGTTCGCGGCCTCGGCGGCGCGGTCGCGGGCGATGGCGTCCCGTCGGGCGCGGCAGTACCAGAGGCCGATCAGGCCGAGCAGGCCGCCGGAGAGGCAGATCCACGGCCAGGTGCCGTGGCCGTGGTCGGAGAGGGTGCCCTGGAAGGGGAGCAGGGCCAGGAAGGCGACGAACCACAGCACCGTGCCGCCGCCGACGATGGCGACGTCGTTGGCCTCCAGCGGAGGGGGCGAGGGGTGCAGCGGCGTCTTGGGCATGGGGCCTAGCGTACGGTGCGGCGGCAGGCCCGCAGGGGCCCTCTGGTTTCTACGCGCGAAGATAGCGCGTGTGCGATCGGGAAACCATACTGAAAGTTCCCCGCCCGGCCACCGTCGCCCCGGGCGTCCCCCCTCCTCAGCTCCCCCACAGAGGACGCACGCATGCCTGTGGTCCAGCCGACCACCGAGTCGCCCGAACCCGCCTCCAGCGCCCCCAAGCCCCCCGCCGGCGCCCTGGACCGCTACTTCCGGATCAGCGAGCGCGGCTCCACCCTGCCGCGCGAGATCCGCGGCGGCGTCGCCACCTTCTTCACCATGGCGTACATCCTGGTGCTCAACCCGATCATCCTGGGCAGCGCCACGGACATGACCGGGGCCCACCTGGACAGCGCCCAGCTGGTCACCGCCACCGCCCTCACCGCAGGTCTCACCACCCTGCTGATGGGCGTGATCGGCAACGTCCCGATCGGCCTGGCCGCCGGCCTCGGCGTCAACACCATCGTGGCGCTCCAGCTCGCCCCCAAGATGACCTGGCCGGACGCCATGGGCATGGTCGTGCTGGCCGGCTTCGCGATCATGCTGCTGGTCGCCACCGGCCTGCGCGAGCGGGTCATGAACGCCGTGCCGCTCGGGCTGCGCAAGGCCATCGCGATCGGTATCGGCCTGTTCATCGCCCTCGTCGGCCTGGTCGACTCCGGCTTCGTCAGTCGCATGCCGGACGCCGCGCACACCACCGTCCCGCTGCAGCTCGGCGGCAGCGGGCACCTGCTCGGCTGGCCGGTGCTGATCTTCGTGTTCGGCCTGCTGCTCACCCTCGTCCTGCTGATCCGCAAGGTGCCCGGCGCCATCCTGATCAGCATCGTGGTCAGCACCGCGCTCGCCGTGGTGATCGACAAGCTCGTCGACGTCCCGGCGCTCAAGTGGGGCCTGACCGTCCCGGCCTGGCCGGGCAACCCGGTCGCCGCCCCGGACTTCGGCCTGGTCGGCAAGGTCAGCCTGTTCGGCGGCTTCGAGAAGGTCGGCGTGCTGACCGGCGTGCTGTTCGTCTTCACCGTGCTGATGTCCTGCTTCTTCGACGCGATGGGCACCATCCTCGGCGTCGCCGACGAGGCCCACCTGCTCGACGAGAACGGCGACCTGCCCGGCATCAACAAGATCCTGATGGTCGACGGCATCGCCACCGCGGCCGGCGGCGCCACCTCCGCCTCCGCGAACACCTGCTTCGTGGAGTCCACCGCCGGTGTCGGCGAGGGCGCCCGGACCGGCTTCGCCTCGATCGTCACCGGCCTGCTCTTCGTGGTCGCGCTCTTCCTCACGCCGCTCGCCACCATGGTCCCGGCCCAGGCCGCGACCCCGGCCCTGGTCACCGTCGGCTTCCTGATCCTGGCGGGCTCGATCAAGGAGATCGACTGGTCGGACCACACCATCGCGATCCCGGCCTTCCTGACGATCGTGATGATGCCGTTCACCTACAGCATCACCAACGGCATCGGCTTCGGCTTCATCGCCTTCTGCGTCCTGCGCCTGGCCGCCGGGCGCGGGCGCAGCGTGCCCGTCCCGCTGTACGCGGTGGCGTCGGTGTTCGCCTTCTACTACCTGATGCCGGCCCTCGGCCTGCTCTGACGCCGTACCGCTCCACCGGCGGCCCCGTCCTGTCCCCCTCCGGGGAAGGGCGGGGCCGCCGTCGTTCCCGGGGGCGCCGCCCCAGGGCCGGCGGTCAGTGGACGCAGAACTCATTGCCCTCGGGGTCTGCCATGAGCGTCCACGAGCCGCCGGGCTCCTCGACGTCGTTCAGCACGGTGGCGCCGAGCGCCTGGAGGCGGGCGACGGTGGACTCGCGCTCGCCCGGGCCCGGGTGCACGTCGAGGTGGAGGCGGTTCTTGCCGTGCTTCGGCTCGGGGACGGCCTGGAAGAGCAGGCGGCGGCCCAGGCCGGTGCCGGTGGCGGGGTCGTACGGGTCCTCGGGGTGGCGGACGGCGGCGAGGGTGCGCCAGGCGGGGTGGCCGTCGACCTCGGTGACGGCGTCCGGGGTGACGGCACCGGCGTCGAGCAGGCGGGTGATCAGGGCGCTGTGCTCCTCAAGGGCGTGGTCGAGGGCGGCGGCCCAGAAGGCGGCCAGGCGGTTCGGGTCGGCGCAGTCGATGACGAGCTTCCAGTGCAGCGGCATGCAACCGGTTGTACCGGTTGCGAGGGCGGTTCGGCGATCACCGCCGGGAAAAATGTCAAAAAGGGGCCTGTGTAGCGAAGTTGACGGAGGGAATACTGCCTGGACGGACACGGGGAGGGGGCTCGACCGATGGTGCAACAGGATCCGCCCGGGGGAGACGAGGCGAAGCTGCTGCCGGAGCTGTTCTGGACGGCGGACAAGGCCTCGCTGGACGGCCAGCGCGAGACGCTGCGCTGGTACCGCGGACTGATCGCCATGCTGGTGATCGCCGCCGTGATCGGCTCGTTCCCCGGGCCGAAGGACCGCGGCTCCTTCGACAGCGTGCCGCTGTACTCGGTGGGCGCCTTCCTGATCGCCGGCTACTTCTGGTCCCGGCTGCGCCGCAGCAACCCGCAGGGGCGCTGGTACGAGGCCCGGGCGGCGGCCGAGTCGGTCAAGACGCTGGCCTGGAAGTACACCGTCCGGGCCCGGCCGTTCGACGGCGAGGCGGAGTCCGCGGACGTGGACCGCGGCTACCTGCTCCAGGTCGAGGACGTGCTGCGGGCCTTCGAGGACCCGGAGATCGTGCCGCCCGGCACCGTCCCCGAGATCACCCCGGAGATGCGGCGGATGCGGGCCGGCAGCCTGACCACCCGCCGCATGCTCTACCTGCGCACCCGGGTCGAGGGCCAGCGCACCTGGTACCGCGCCCGGGCCGAGGCGTGCGAGACACAGGCGGTGTCCTGGGGGCTCGGCATCGCGGCGCTGATCATCATCGGCGCGGCGGCGGCCGTCGCCCAGGCCACCGGCGCCCTCCAGGTGCACGTCTTCGGCGCCAGCTCGGCCGCGGCCGCCGCCGTCATCGCCTGGACCCAGCTCAAGCAGCTGCGCCCGCTGGCCGCCGCCTACCAGCTGGCCGCGCGCGAACTGGAGAACGTCGGCAACCAGCTCTCCGACCTCGACCTCAAGACGCCGGACGCCGAGGCGCGCTGGGCCCGGATGGCCGCCGAGGCGGAGGACGCGGTGTCCCGCGAGCACACCACCTGGCGGGCCCGCCGGGCGTTTCCGCGGTAGCGGCCGGGGTCGTCGACGCCGGGGAGCGGCCGGGGCCGTCAATGCCGGGGAGCGGCCGGGCCTGTCGATGCCGGCGGGCGGTCGCTGCCGTCAACTCCGGGGAGGGGCTGGGGAGATCCGGCGAAGCGGACGCCACGCCGGGCGCACAGGTGTGCGGAGTGCGTGAGGGTCGGGCGGGAAGGCGTAGAACGTAATCATTACGTGTCCATGCCCTGGTTTCATCGCCTGCGCGCGACCCCAGTCCCTGTCCGGAGGCCCTCTTGCGCATTCTCCTGATCGCCAGCGCGTTCAACAGCCTGACCCAGCGCGTCCACGCCGAGCTGCGCGGGCGCGGCCACCAGGTCGCCGTCCAACTCGCCCTCGGCGACGAGGCGATGAGGACGGCGGTGGACCGTACCGACCCCGAGCTGATCATCTGTCCGATGCTCACCAAGGCCGTCCCGCAGGACATCTGGTCCACCCGGACCGTCCTGATCGTGCACCCCGGGCCCCAGGGCGACCGCGGCCCCTCCTCGCTCGACTGGGCGATCACCGAGGGGGCGGACCGCTGGGGCGTGACCGTCCTCCAGGCCGTCGAGGAGATGGACGCCGGCGACATCTGGGCGTCCGTCGAGTTCCCCGTCACCGACTGCGGCAAGAGCGAGCTGTACCGGGGCGAGGTCGCCGACGCGGCCGTCGAGGCCGTCCTGCTCGCCGTCCAGCGCTTCGAGGGCGGGCTGTTCACCCCCGAACCGCTCGACTACGACCGGCCGGACGTCCATGGCAGGCTGCGGCCCCTCCTGCGGCAGGACGCGCGCCGGATCGACTGGGCCGCCGACGACACCGCCACCGTGCTGCGCAAGCTCCGCGCCGCCGACTCCCAACCCGGCGTGCTCGACGAGCTGTTCGGGCGCGAGTACTTCCTGCACGGCGGCCACCCCGAGGACGAGCTGCGCGGCCCGGTGCCCGGCGCCGTGCTCGCCACCCGCGACGGCGCGATCTGCCGCGCCACCGTGGACGGCGCGGTCTGGATCCCCCAGCTGCGCCCGCGCCGCACCCCGGGCGGGCCCGCCACGTTCAAGCAGCCGGCCGCGACGGTGCTCGCCGGTCTGCTGCACCGGGTCCGCGAAGTCCCGGTGACGCCGACCTCGGCGGCCCGCCGGGACACCTGGTCGGAGCTGCGCTACCGGGAGGAGGGCGACGTCGGCTACCTCGAATTCGCCTACGCGGGCGGGGCGATGAGCACCGGGCAGTGCCGCCGGCTGCTCGCCGCCTACCGCGAGGCCGCCGACCGGCCCACCTCGGTGCTGGTGCTCGGGGCGCCCCGGGACTTCTACTCCAACGGGATCCACCTCAACGTCATCGAGGGCGCGGCCTTCCCCGCGCTGGAGTCCTGGGAGAACATCAACGCGATGGACGACCTGGTCCACGCGGTCCTCACCACGACCGACAAGCTCACCGTCGCCGCCCTGGCCGGGAACGCGGCGGCCGGCGGCCTGATGGCGGCCCTCGCCGCTGACGAGGTGTGGTGCAGGGAGTCGGCGGTGCTCAACCCGCACTACCGGCTGATGGGCCTCTACGGCTCCGAGTACTGGACGTACACCCTGCCGCGCCGGGTCGGCGATGAGCAGGCCGCGCGGCTGACCACCGAGGCGCTGCCGGTCGGCGCCGAACACGCCCGCCGGATCGGCCTGGTGGACCGCACCTGCGGCGGGGACGCGGCCGCCTTCCGGCGCTGGGTGGTCCGGGAGGCCGCCGCGCTCGGCGCCTCGCCCGAACTCACCGGGCGGCTGGTCGACAAGAAGCGCCGCCGGTCCGTCGACGAGGAGGCGAAGCCGCTGGCCGAGTACCGGGCGGAGGAACTGCGGCGGATGCACGCCAACTTCTACCGGGCGGGCGAGCCGTACCACGTGCTGCGGCGGGACTTCGTGCACAAGGTCTGCCCGGTGGCCACGCCCGCGCACCTGACCGGGCTGCTGGGGCGGCCGGAGTGAGCGGGCGGCGTCGGCCGGAGTGAGCCGAGGGCGTCCGGCTGGGGTGGGGGACCCGGTCGGACGCCCTCGGGGCTTGGGGGGGACTGGGAGACGGGGGGCTTCGGGGGCTTCAGGGGCTTCGGGGCCTTGGGGCCCGCCCGGCTCAGCGCCTGGTGCCGGCCTCGTCCCGCTGCCGCCGCTGGCGCGGGACCAGCGGGACCAGCGGCGCCGCCGGGCCGAGCAGGAGCGGCTGCGTGGTGCTGCGGCTCGGCGAGACCGCGAAGGCCAGCGAGCCGAAGAAGACGTAGCAGCCGAGCCCGACCCCGAGCGGGAAGATGAACTGCAGCGCCATCACGCCGCCCTGGGTGGAGTGCGAGTAGTCGAGCCGCACCGAGAGCGCCGCCATGCCGGTGTAGTGCATCGCGCACACCGCCACGCCCATGACCGGCGCGGCCGCCAGGACGGCGAGCGTGCCGCGGATGTTCAGGGTGGCCCAGAGCGCGGCGGTGGCCGCGAACACGGCGATGGCGACGGACAGCCAGACCGTGAGCCGGTCGTAGTCGAGGTGGCCGGGCAGGACCATCGCGGCCATCCCGAGGTAGTGCATCGCCGCGACCCCGAGGCCGGTGGTCAGCCCGCCGGCCAGCAGGGACAGGACGGGGCGGCGGCTGTACCCGACGGTGAACAGGCCGATGCCGACGACGGCGATGGCGACCAGCAGGCTGAGCACGGTCAGCCCGGGCCGGTAGCTGATCTCGACCCCGGTGACGGAGAAGCCGAGCATCGCGATGAAGTGCATGGACCAGATCCCGGCGCCGAGCGAGGTCGAGGCGAAGAGCAGCCAGACCACCCTGGTCCGGCCCTGCGAGACGAGTGCCCAGCGGGCGCTGCGCAGGGCGACGAAGGCGCCGAGGCAGGCGACGAAGTACGAGACCGCCGGTGTCACCCAGCCGTGGTCGGCATGATGGATCTCACCCAAGAGAGCTCCCAGGACGGATGCGGGGGAGGAAGGGCGCCAGGCCTCGGGCGGACACGGATGGTCGGGAAGGAACGCGGCAACGGGCGCGGGAACGGCGCCGCCGAAGGGAGACCTGGCGTGTGGTGCCCCTGACAACGGGGGACAGTAGCCACTACCGGACGGTCGCACAAGGTTCGCGCTTTTCGTGAAGTCCCAGGTCAGGATGGACCTTTACGCGGCCTGCATGATCTTGGCACCAACTCCTGACACCGCCTGCGCACGGCACCCGGTCGGTTCGTCCGTTACTCCGGGTTCGTCACCTCGGGCTCGTCACTCCGGGTTCGTCACTCCAGCGGGGCTAGCCCGAACGGGTGGCCGGCCGGGTCGATCAGCACCTTGAGCGTCCGGCCGTGCTGGTACGTCGGCTCGGTCGCGCCGAGTGCGAGCGCCTTCGCGATGGCCTCGTCCAGGTCGTCCACGTAGAAGTCCAGGTGGAAGTGCTTGCCGCCGTCCGGCTCCGTCCACGGCTCCGGCCGGTAGCCCGAGACCCGGCCGAAGCCCAGCGGGCTGCCGCCCTCCGGGTTGTCCAGGATCGCGAACTGCTCGTCCAGGTGGCGGCTCTCCCAGCCCAGCAGCTCGCCGTAGAACCCGGCCAGCGCGATCGGGTCGGCGCAGTCGATGGTGACCATGGCGAGGCGGGCGAAGCCGGTGTCGCCCGGCGCGGCGGCGAGGCCGGAGGGGAGGCCGGAGGCGGGGTCGGCGGCGAGGTCGGACATGTCTGGTCGGCCCTTCCAGTCGAGATCATTCGAGACCCAGCACCAGCATCGCACCGGGCCGATCTTCCGGCGCGCGGTGAACGGACGGGGCCGGCGAGGTGGAATGGGAACGCATTTTCCTTAGCGAGAGTAATGACGTAAGCTAAAGAACATGCCCGAGATGTCCGAGCAGGACCTCGCAGCGATCAATCAGCTGCGATCGTCCACGATGCGCCTCTCCCGTCGACTCAAACACCAGCGGGTCGAGGAGTCGCTGAGCCCCACCGAGATGGGGGTGCTCGGCACCCTCGCCAGATGCGGAAAGGCGACACCGGGTGAGCTCGCCCGGAAGGAGCACGTGCAGCCGCCCTCCATGACCAGGATCGTCGCGATGCTGGAGGAGAAGGGGCTGGTGCGGCGCGAGCCGCACCCCGAGGACCGCCGCCAGGTGGTCGTCAGCAGCACCGAGCAGGCCGAGGCGATCCTCGCCGAGAGCCGCCGGCGCCGCAACGTCTGGCTCGCCGAGCTCGCCGAGGGGCTCGACGAGGAGGAATGGGCCGTCCTCCGGGAGGCCGCGCCCGTGCTCTACAAGCTCGCACACCTCTAGGCACGCCGACCCCGGCCCGCCGGCCGGGAGAAGAAGGAGTACCGCATCACCGCAGCACCGACCACAGAAACCAGGAGCGCGACGGCCGCAGTTCGGGCCGTCGCGCCGCGAGGGGAGACCACCGTGACACCGCCGGCCGCAGCCAGCGCCGCCGCCATCCGCACCGACGACCAGACCACCGACCCCACCGCGGCAGGCGCCGCGGCCGCCGACCTCCAGGCACCCGCCCCCACGGGGCTGCCCGGCAGCGGCGACGACGACCCCGACGAACGCACCGCGGCGGACGACCCCGCCGCTCCCGGACGCACCCACGCGTCCACGTCTCCCACAGGTGCCCGCTTCACGAGGCCCGGGGGGATGTTCTCCTCCCTGCGCGTTCGCAACTACCGCTACTACTTCGCCGGCCAGGTGGTGTCCAACACCGGCACCTGGATGCAGCGGATCGCCCAGGACTGGCTGGTCCTCAGCCTCACCGGCAGCCCCCTCGCGGTCGGCATCACCACCGCCATGCAGTTCCTGCCGATGCTGCTGCTCGGCCTGTTCGGCGGCGTGCTCGCCGACCGGATGCCCAAGCGCCGGCTGCTGATCTACACCCAGGGCGCCATGGGCCTGCTGGCCGCTGGCCTGGCCGTCCTGACCATCGGCGGCGTCGTGACGCCGTACTACGTGTACGCCTTCGCGCTGCTGCTCGGCCTGGTCACCGTGGTCGACAACCCGACCCGGCAGGCCTTCGTGTCCGAGATGGTCGGGCCCAAGGACCTCGCCAACGCGGTCAGCCTGAACGCCGCCAACTTCCAGACCGCCCGGCTGGTCGGCCCCGCCGTCGCGGGCCTGCTGATCGCCGTGGTCGGCAGCGGCTGGGCGTTCGCCGTCAACGCGCTGTCCTTCGCCGCCGTGATCGGCGGGCTGCTCGCCATGCGGGAGAGCGAACTGCGCCCGACCGAGCCGATCGCCCGCGAGAAGGGCCAGCTGCGGGAGGGCCTGCGCTACGTCAAGGAGCGGCCCGAGCTGCTCTGGCCGATGGTCCTGGCCGGGTTCATCGGCACCTTCGGCTTCAACTTCCCGACGCTGCTCTCCGGCTTCGCCTACGACACCTTCAAGGTCGGCGCCGGGCAGTACGGCCTGCTGAACACCGCGATGGCGGTCGGCTCGCTGGCCGGCGCGCTGCTCGCGGCCCGCCGGGGCGTGCCCAGGCTGCGCCGGCTGGTGGTGGCGGCGCTGGCCTTCGGCTCGCTGGAGGTGGTGGCCGCGTTCGCACCCGACTACTGGACCTTCGCGGTGCTGCTGACGCTGATCGGGGTGTTCGGACTCAGCTTCAACACCTCCGTCAACTCCATGCTGCAGTTGGCCACCGACCCCGCGATGCGCGGTCGCGTGATGGGCCTGCTGGTGCTGGTCTTCACCGGCGGCACGCCGATCGGCGCCCCGATCGTCGGCTGGGTGACCGCCTCGTACGGGCCCCGGCTCGGCCTGCTGGCCTGCGGACTGGTGTCCGCGCTGGCGGCCGGTGTGGTGGGCCTGGTGCTGGCCCGCAGCGCGGACCTGCGGGTGCGGTTCGACCTGCACCCCGGCCGTGGCGGCCGGGTGGTGGCCTTCGTGCCGCGGACCATCACCGCCGCCAAGTCGGAGCTGGCGCCCGCCTGCTGACGAAGCGCCATGCCCCGGGGTGGTGGTCCGCCCCGGGGCTTCGGTGCAGGGTCGGGGGTCCTTCGGTGCAGGGCCGAAGGGTCAGAGCCGGATCGCGAGGACCTGGCCGGGCCAGATGCCGTTCGGCTGCTCGGCCTCGAAGGACTCGGTCTCGGTGAACCCGAGCGCCCGGTACTGGCCGACCAGCCTGCGGTCGGCGCCCGCGTAGCAGTCCACCCGCAGCAGGCCGAGGCTGCGCCGGCGGGTCTCCTCGACCGCGTCGGCGATCAGCGCGGTGCCGATCCCCGAGCCCTTGCGGCTGCGGTCGGTGACCAGGATGCGGACGTACAGCTCGGGCTCGTCCACTGCGGGGATGTACTTCCCCCGCTGCTCGGACAGCACGCAGCAGCCGATGGTGCGGCCCTCGTCGTCCTCGGCGAGGCGGATCAGGAACGGTTCGGTGGCGTACTCGGAGACCTGCTCGACCCGGGCCGGGATGGTGCTGAAGGGCTGGTCGCCCCACTGGCCGGTGCGGCCCTGGCCGGCCAGCCAGCCCACGGCGCTGTCGAGCAGGGCGAGGATGTCGGGAATGTCGTCCGGTCCCCCGGTGCGGATCTTCATAGGAAACGTTCTAGCCCAAACCGCCTCGCGCGGGAAGATGTCTCCATGAGGCTCTTCGTGGCGGTCCTGCCGCCGGTCAACGTGCTGCAGGGGCTGTCGGACGCGGTGGCGCCGGTGCGCGGGCTGCCCGGGGCGGACCGGCTGCGCTGGACCACCGTCGAGGGCTGGCACCTGACCCTGGCCTTCCTCGGCGAGGTGCCGGCCGAGGAACTGCCGGAGCTGGAGGCGGGCCTGGCCGCCGTCGCCGAGGTGCACCCGGTGCACCGGCTGCGGCTGTCCGGCGCCGGCCGGTTCGGCGACCGGGTGCTCTGGGTCGGGGTGGAGGGGCAGACCTGGGCGCTGCGCCGGCTCGCCGAGGCCGTGTCCGAGGCCACCGCCGCGGTGACCGGGGAGGTCGACGCCTTCGCCTTCCACCCGCACCTCACGCTCGCCCGGGCCGGCTCCTCGCGCGGCCACCGGCGGGCCGTCCAGCGGCTCGCGGCGGCGGAGCTGGACACCCTGGCGGCCGCGCTGGCCGACTACCGGGGGCCCGAGTGGGAGGCCGCCGAGCTGCACCTGATGCAGAGCGACCTGGACGGCGGCTTCGCCCACTACTCGTCGCTGCGCGCCTGGCCGCTCGCCGACTGGAGCTGAGCCGGGGCGCGGTCGGGCCCGGGGTGGCGGTTTGGGTCCGGGTGGTCGTTTCGGCCGGGGTGGCCGTTGGGCCTGGGGTGGCCGTTGGGCCCGGGGCTCCGGTCCGTCGGCGGGTGGGCCGGAGGTACGCTCGTTGACCGTGGATCCCAAGACTCGTATGCGTATCGTGACCGGCACCCTGGTGCTGCTGCTGGTCGTCGTGCTGATCAGCTCGATGGTCGGCGGGTAGGCCCGGCCGGCGGGCCCGCCTACCCGGCCCGGCTGGTCGGCCCGGCTGGTCGGCCCGGCTGGTCGGCCCCGCCGCAACGGCTGAGGGCCACCGCCCGGAGGCGGTGGCCCTCAGCCGTGCACGGGATCGCTCAGAGCTGCTCGACCACGTAGTCGATGCAGTGGGTGAGCGCCTCGACGTCCGCCGGGTCGATCGCCGGGAACATCGCGACGCGCAGCTGGTTGCGGCCCAGCTTGCGGTACGGCTCGGTGTCCACGATGCCGTTGGCACGCAGTGCCTTGGCGACGGCGGCGGCGTCCACCGACTCGTCGAAGTCGATGGTGCCGACCACCTGGGAGCGCTCGGCCGGGTTCGCCACGAACGGGCTGGCGTAGGAGGACTTCTCGGCCCACGCGTACAGCCGGGACGAGGAATCAGCCGTACGGGCGACGGCCCAGTCGAGCCCGCCGTTGCCGTTCAGCCATTCCAGCTGGTCGGCCAGCAGGAACAGGGTGGAGATCGCCGGGGTGTTGTACGTCTGGTCCTTCGACGAGTTGTCGATGGCCGTCGGCAGGTCGAAGAACGGCGGGATGTACCGGCCGGAGCCGGCGATCTCGGCGGCGCGCTCCAGGGCGGCCGGGGAGAACGCGGCCAGCCACAGGCCGCCCTCGGAGGCGAAGGACTTCTGCGGGGCGAAGTAGTAGACGTCGGTCTCGGTGATGTCCACCGGCAGGCCGCCGGCGCCCGAGGTGGCGTCCACCAGGACCAGCGAGCCCTCGTCCGCGCCGACCGGGCGCTTGATCGGCATCGCGACGCCGGTCGAGGTCTCGTTGTGGGTGAGCCCGTAGACGTCGACGCCGGCCTCGGCGACCGGCAGCGGGTGGGTGCCCGGGGCGGTCTTGATGACGCTCGGCTCGGCGAGCCACGGCGCGGCCTTGACCGAGGAGGCGAACTTGGAGGAGAACTCGCCGAAGTCCAGGTGCTGGGACTTCTCCCGCACCAGGCCGAACGCGGCGATGTCCCAGAAGGCGGTGGAGCCGCCGTTGCCGAGGACGACCTGGTAGCCCTCGGGGAGCGAGAAGAGGCTGCTCACGCCCTCGCGTACGCGCTTGACCAGGTTCTTGACCGGGGCCTGGCGATGCGAGGTGCCGAGTAGGGAGGTCTGGGTGGCGGCGAGGGCACTCAGGGCCTCGGGGCGCACCTTGGACGGTCCGCAGCCGAAACGGCCGTCTGCGGGCTTGATGTCAGCGGGGATCTGGATCTGAGCCACGCGCGCAGCCTACCGGCCGGGGCGCCGCCCGGGGTACGGTCGTCCGCACGCTGAGACTGTGATCTTCACGGCTCCCAGCTGCGGAAACAGCCGGCCCGAACTGCGGAAACAGCGGGCCCGACGGAGGCCGGACCCGCTGCTCGGGGGTGGTGCGGACGCGGAGCGCCCGGGGCGCCCGGGGGCGTTCGGCGGGCGCTCGGAGCGCTCGGGGCGCTCGGTGGGCTCAGTGGCCGATGGCGTCCCAGCCCTCGATCTCCTCGGGGCGGCGCGGGCCGGGGCCGATGTAGCGCGCGGCGGGGCGCACGAGCCGGCCGGTGCGCTTCTGCTCCAGGATGTGCGCCGACCAGCCCGCGGTGCGCGCACAGGTGAACATCGAGGTGAACATGTGCGCCGGCACCTCGGCGAAGTCCAGCATGATCGCGGCCCAGAACTCGACGTTGGTGGCCAGCACGCGGTCGGGGCGGCGGTTGTGCAGCTCCTCCAGCGCGGCCTTCTCCAGCGCCTCGGCGACCTCGAAGCGCGGCGCGCCGAGCTCCTTGGCGGTGCGGCGCAGCACGCGGGCGCGCGGGTCCTCGGCGCGGTAGACGCGGTGGCCGAAGCCCATCAGGCGCTCGCCGCGGTCCAGCGCGTTCTTGACCCAGGTGGTGGCGTCGCCGGTGCGCTCGATCTCCTCGATCATGCCGAGCACGCGGGAGGGCGCACCGCCGTGCAGCGGGCCGGACATCGCGCCGACCGCGCCGGAGAGCGCGGCCGCCACGTCGGCGCCGGTGGAGGCGATGACGCGGGCGGTGAAGGTGGAGGCGTTCATGCCGTGCTCGGCGGCGGAGGTCCAGTAGGCGTCGATGGCCTTGACGTGCTTCGGGTCCGGCTCGCCGCGCCAGCGGATCATGAACCGCTCGACGACCGTCTCGGCCTTGTCGATCTCGCTCTGCGGGACCATCGGCAGGCCCTGGCCGCGGGCCGACTGGGCCACGTAGGACAGTGCCATCACGGCGGCGCGGGCGAGGTCGTCGCGGGCCTGCTCGGCGGAGATGTCGAGCAGCGGCTTGAGGCCCCAGACCGGGGCGAGCATGGCGAGCGCGGACTGCACGTCGACCCGGATGTCACCGGAGTGCACCGGGATCGGGAACGGCTCGGCGGCCGGCAGGCCGGGGTTGAACTTGCCGTCCACCAGCAGGCCCCAGACGTGGCCGAAGGAGACGTGGCCCACCAGGTCGTCGATGTCGACACCGCGGTACCGCAGCGCGCCGCCTTCACGGTCGGGTTCGGCGATCTCGCTCTCGAACGCGACGACTCCCTCAAGCCCGGGTACGAAGTCGGACATACGACGGCTCCTTCAGTTCTGCGATCGGCGCTGCGCCGTGGTGGGGCGGCGCGCCAGTGACCGAATGGTGGTTGGCACTCGGTGCCAGAGTGACAGGCACCGGGTGCATTGCGCCATACACCACCATGGTGATGTTGCGCTTGGGCCCGCTTGACTTTTCCGCCGAGGGTCGGTCGTGCCCGGGAATCTCCGGAACCAAACGCCTGGTTCGGGACAATTCACCTTACGGGGGGCGGTCGAGCGGTGGCGGGACACCTTATCTCCCACCGGGGTTTGTCCGGAGGTAGCGGTGCCGGTTGCTTGTCGTACGGGATGATGTTGACGTGCAGACCCCGGAACGCGCCCAGTCGACGCCCCTGAGCCCCGCCACCCGGATCCTGGCCGACGATGCCCGGCCCGGACCGGACCTCACCGTGATGCGCAAGCACTACACCCACGAGGGCCTGGTCGAGGAACAGCTCGCGCCCGAGCCGATCGCCCAGTTCACCCGCTGGTTCCACGAGGCGGACGACGCCGGGGTGGTCGAGCCCAACGCGATGGTGCTCTCCACCGCCGACGCCCAGGGGCGGCCCAGCTCGCGCACCGTCCTGCTCAAGGGCTACGACGCGCGCGGCTTCGTCTTCTTCACCAACTACGGCTCCCGCAAAGGCTCCGAGCTCGCCGCCAACCCGCACGCCGCGCTGCTGTTCCCGTGGATCGCGCTGGCCCGCCAGGTGATCGTCCAGGGGCGGGTGGAGAAGGTCGGCCGGGACGAGACCGCCGCCTACTTCCGCACCCGGCCGCACGGCTCGCAGCTCGGCGCCTGGGCCAGCGAGCAGTCCAGCCCGGTCGGCGGGCGCGACGTCCTCGAACAGCGCTACGCCGAACTGGAGCGCCGCTACCCGGAGGGCGAGGGCGTGCCCGTGCCGCCGTTCTGGGGCGGGTACCGGGTGATCCCGGAGAGCGTGGAGTTCTGGCAGGGGCGGGAGAACCGACTGCACGACCGGCTGCGCTACTTCGCCGATCCGGCCGGAGCGGGCGGGTGGCGGGTGGAGCGGCTCTGCCCGTAGCGGGCGGGTCTGCGAGGCGTTCGAATACCGGCGGGTCCGTCGGCGGGTCCGCCGTTGGGCTGGTCGGGTTCGTCGGGTCCGCCGTCGGGCTCGCCGTCGTGCGGAGGCGGGAGAGTGTTGGGCGCTGTCGAATCGCGCCAACTGGCCTTCGCCCACCGGTGGTTCGGGTGGGGCGCGAGCGTCGGGGGAGGGGGCTCCGGCCGCGCCGGTGGAGCGGGTCGGGCCGGGTCGGCGGCCGTACGTTGGCGCAGGGGCGCCGCCGGGGTGGGTTCGGCGGCGCGAAGCCGTGCCCCTGTGCGCCGGTCAGGTGCCGTCACGCGACCGCCGAGTGGGTGAACTTTTGGCGAGACTTCGCTGCGTGAAGGGGGTAGTGGGCTGTTAGGGGCGCGCAAGAGCACGGCGCAGCCCACGTGCTGGCAGTACCCTGGTCGACTAGGCCGACGTATATACCCGGCCCTGCTTCTCTCTAACCCCCATCGTGGAAGAGAATCGAACATGACACCCGCACTGGACACCATGCCCCGCACTGAACTGACGGAGCCTCAGGGCGAAATCCGGCCTTCACTGGCCGACCTCGCCCAGCTCGGCGCCGAGGAACTCTCTGCCAGGATCCGACGAGCCCTGCCCGACACCGGTGCGGGTGCGGTGCCGGTCGCGGCCTTCAACTCCTCCATCTGATCGGCCGACTGACCGTCGGCTCCGGCTGAATCCGATCGACCATGACGCCAACTCCGCTGCCTTTCACCCAATTCGTCGTGAAAGTGCACAGCCGGTGTGATCTTGCCTGCGATCACTGCTACGTATACGAGCACGCCGACACCAGTTGGCGTCGACGCCCCAAGGTCATCGGTGACGAAGTCCTGAACAAGATCGCCGAGCGGATCGGCGACCACGCGGCCGCACACCGGCTGCCCGCCGTCCGGGTCGTCCTGCACGGGGGAGAACCCCTGCTCGCCGGCCCGGACCGGTTACGCCACGCGGCCAAGGCGCTCCGGGTGGCCCTGCCGCCCGGCTGCGCACTCGACCTGCGCATCCACACCAACGGCGTCCAACTGGACGACGCCTACTGCGAACTCTTCGCCGAAGTCGGCATGAGGGTCGGCATCTCGCTCGACGGAGACCGCGCCGCCAACGACCGCCACCGCCGCTTCGCCGACGGCCGCAGCAGCCACCCGCACGTCCTGCGGGCGGTCGAGCGGCTGCGCCGGCCCGCGTACCGGCACCTCTACGCCGGGCTGCTCTGCACCGTCGACATCGAGAACGACCCGGACGCCGTCTACCGGGCCCTGGCCGAACTCGACCCCCCCGCCGTCGACTTCCTGCTGCCGCACGCCACTTGGGAGGACCGGCCGAAACCGGCCGCCGACGGTGCGCAAACGCCTTACGCGGACTGGCTGTTGGCCGTGTACCGGAGATGGGACGCCGACGGCCGCCCGTTCGCCGTCCGCACCTTCGAATCCGTCCACCGGACGTTGCACGGGCTCTCCAGCCTCACCGAATCGCTCGGCCTGGAACCCTCCGACCTCGTCGTCCTGGAGACGGACGGCAGCTTCGAACAGGCCGACAGCCTCAAGACCGCCTACGACGGCGCGCCGGAGACGGGGTACGACGTCTTCACGCACAGCCTCGACCAGGTCGCGCTGCACCCCGGCATGACCGCCCGCCAGTCGGGGCTGGCCGGGCTGAGCGCCGCCTGCCGGGCCTGCCCGGTCGTCCGCAGCTGCGGCGGCGGCCTGTACGCCCACCGGTACCGGGCCGACACGGGCTTCGACAATCCCTCCGTCTACTGCGGTGACCTCATGAAGCTCATCAACGAACTCGCCGGCGACGCCGCCGGTTCCGCTGCCGCGGCGGGTCCTTCCGTGCCCGCCCAGGCCGGGGAGCCGGTGGTGCCGGCCACCCTCACCGAGCGGCAGCTCGACCAGCTCGCCCGCGGGTACGGGGACCAGGACACCGTACGGGCCCTGTCCCGCGCCCAACTCGCCCTCACCCGGGCCATGCTGGCCGCCGCCTGGGACGCCTCCGGGCAGCCCGGATCGGCGGCCTGGGCGCTGCTGTCCGAACTCGACGCGAGCGCACCCGCCGCCGTCGACACCGTCCTCGCCCACCCGTACGCCCGCGCCTGGGCCGCCCGCCGGCTCGCCGGGGACCTCACCGTCGGGCTCGGCCCGCTGGCCGCCCTGGCCGCCGCCGCCGCCGTCCGCGCCGGTCGGGGGGACGCGGTCGCGGTGCCGGTACGCGGCGGGTGGCTGCACCTGCCGACCCTCGGGCGGACCGCCGCCCCGGACGGGGAGGCCGTCGTCACCGGCCTGGCCGACGGGTTCAGCGTGCGGGCGTCCGACGGATCGGTGTCCGCCGCCCTGGACCAGCCGCTGCGGCGGGTCCGGCTGGCCGGAGGGTGGACGGTCACCCTGGAGGACGTCGACCCGCTGCGTGACAGCCACGACCACGCCGTGGCCGGCCGGCTCTCCGACGGCGAACTGCTCGACTGGACGGGCGCGTTGCGCGAAGCCTGGGAACTGCTCGGGCACGACCTGCCCGCGTACGCGGAAGGCCTCCGGGCCGGCCTCACCACCATCACCCCGCTACGGCCAGGCCCCACCGGGCGGGACGTCAGCTCGGCCGCCCGGCAGGCCCACGGCGCGGTCGGCATCGCCCGGCCCGCGACCGCGCCGACGCTCGCGCTGCTGCTCGCGCACGAGTTCCAGCACGTCAAACTCGGCGCCGTACTGGACCTGTTCGACCTCCACGACCCGGCCGACGACCAGCTGTACCTCGCGCCGTGGCGGCCCGACCCGCGCCCGCTCGAAGGACTGCTCCAGGGCACCTACGCGCACCTCGCCGTCACCGAGTACTGGGGCACCCGCGCGCTCGCCTACGACGGGCTGCCGGGCGAGGCCGCCGACCGGGCGCGCACCCAGTTCGCGCTCTGGCGCCGGTACACCGCCGAAGCCGTCGACCGGTTGGCCGGATCCGGTGCCCTCACGGCGCTCGGCTTGCGCTTCGCCGACGGCATGCGTGAGAGCGTCGCACCGTGGCTCGCCGTACCGGTGCCCGCCGCCGCCGAACGGGCCGCCGAACGGGCCCGCCACGAGCGCGGCCACGCCCGCCACGCCGAGGTCTGACCCAGAGGAGCGGCCATGCGCACCGTCACTGCTCTCACCGGCACTGCTCTCGCCGATACCGCCCTCACCGCTGGGGGTTTGGCCGCCGGGTTCGCCCAACTCGGCGTCCGCCCGGGCATGGTGGTGCACGTCGAGGCCTCCCTGCGCGCCCTCGGCCCGGTGGACGGCGGCGCCGCCACCGTCGCCGACGCGCTGCTCCACGTCCTCGGCCCCGGCGGCACCCTGGTCGCCTACACCGCCACCCCCGAGAACTCCGCCACCTCGCGCATCCACCAGACCGCCACCGCCGGCCTCACCCCGGCCGAGACCGCCGCCTACCGGGCCCGGATGCCGCGGTTCGACCCGGCGACCACCCCCTGCTCGCCGACCATGGGCGCCCTCTCCGAGGAGATCCGCACCCGCCCCGGCGCCCTGCGCAGCCGCCACCCCCAGACCTCCTGGACGGCCCTCGGCCGGCACGCCCGCGAGATCACCGCCCACCACCCCCTCACCTCCCACCTCGGCCCCGAGTCCCCGCTCGGACGCCTCTACGACCTCGACGCCCGGGTGCTGATGCTCGGCGTCCCGATGGCCCGCTTCACCGCCTTCCACCTCGCCGACCAGCGCATGCCCGACGTTCCCCTGCGCGAATACCGCTGCGTCGGCCCCGACGGCTGGCTCACCTTCCGGGCCCCCGAGCTCGACGACCTCCACTTCGCCGACCTCGGCACCCGCGTCCTCGCCGCCGCCACCGGCATCACCACCACCCACCTCGGCACCGCCGACTGCCGCCTCGTCCCCCTCCGCGAAGCCGTCGACCTCGCCGAACACCTCCTCCGCCCCTGAGCCCCCCCGCGCACCCCCCACCCCTCCTCCAGCTCGGT